>JAHEGY010000128.1 GCA_024644875.1 Cyclobacteriaceae bacterium | reverse complement strand
TTACCAGCGGAGGATGGAATTCTATGCAATATACCCGAAAACTGATCGACGATTATTATATGACCGATGGTCAATCGATCCAGGATTCTCCATTATATGATGAAAATGATATTTTCGCCAATAGGGATCCCAGGTTGGCCTGGACCTTCTTACGTAGAGGGGACACGTGGGCCGGACAGGTAATGGAAGATCAAAATCTGTTTTTTAATGGTACTGCTCCCGATCCTGTTTATGGCGCTCCTGTGGTCAGTAAAAAGTGGTGTAATGAAGAAACTCTTGACACCGGTGACACCGGGATAGACTTTATTCTGCTCCGATATGCTGATATATTACTGATGTACGCAGAGGCTCAGAATGAGGCAGCTGGTGGTCCTGATGGTACTGTATACGATGCAGTTAACAAAGTAAGACTCAGGGCGAATATGCCACCCTTACCCGCTGGATTATCTCAGGATGCCATGAGGGACGAAATCCGGCATGAAAGAAGAATAGAATTCGTTATGGAAGGAACCCGGTATTATGATCTGATACGCTGGGGTACAGCAGAAGATGTAATACCCAGCATTCCTGAACTTCAGAACAGGGTATTTGATCCTAACAAAAATTATTTGTGGCCTGTTCCGCAATCTGCCATCGATTCTAATCCTGAATTAATTACCCAAAATCCTGGGTACTAGATAATAATATTCAACATAAAAGAACCCCTTTTCCAGGGGTTCTTTTGTTTGTAATAAGTGATAGAAATGTGCAGATGGTTCTTTCCCCCGAATATTCCAGTCCTTGGAAGGGATATTACAGTCTATACCAGCTATTTCCAGGAAAGCAATAGCATCCGGTATATAAGACCGCAATCAAACAGCAACTTATCCATTGAAATATATGATACCCTGCGGGTTCAGGTCATCCGGTGGTCAATGGGCGACAAAAGAGATTAAATATTAATATGGGAAGGGAAGTATCGTTTGTGAAGGGTATTTTTAGGAGGCGGATCGGTTACTATTCCAGGATCATTTCTTAAGAAAATGAATTATGTATAAAGTTGTACTGTGTTTACTCCTTTCAGTCAATACGGTGGTATTTTCACAGGATACAACAAACAACCCTAATGATCTATCATCCCTTTATCTAACCGAAGCACTTGAACTACTGGAAGCAAAATACCCGGTAAAATTCTTTTACAAAAGGGAAGATATGCCTGAAGAAAAGGTGTTGATCAATGTGTCTGAATACCCGGAACCCGGCCGGCTAAATCCGATCTTAAATAATTATGGTTTGAAGGCCATTGATTATAAAGAGCAGCTTATATTTATCGCCAAAGAAGAAAAACTGAATGAAGAATACAGTCCTGCCTTTTATGATGCCATAACAAATATAGATATAGAAATACGATCTGAAGAAAACGAAAATATAATAATTGTTGGCGTTGGTGAGGATTATAATTCAAGTGGAATGTCTTTACTTGAAGGATATATCTCAGACCTGGAAAATGAAGAACCTGTCATCGGTGCTATCATTTATTTCAAGGACTCAGACTTAAGAGCCGTCTCGGATATTAATGGGGAATTTGAACTTTCCGTACCAATAGGCAGGCATCAGATATTAATCCAGTCCGTTGGTTATGAAGACCTTGAGCAGGCGCTTCTGGTTAAGGATGACGGATCAATAAGTTTAGAATTAGGTAAACATTTAATGCTTCTTGATGAAATAACTATTTTTTCTGAAGGTACTGATCAGCAACTCACACAAGCCATCCCCGGTCGCGCTTCTCTTGACCCTAAGCTGCTCTCGATATTGCCATCCTTCATGGGAGAACCTGATGTAATCAATAGTATACTTTACTTACCCGGAGTAAGCACTATTGGGGAAGGAGCTCCCGGATTTAATGTACAGGGCGGTAACATGGATGAAAACCTCTTGTTGCTGGGGAATACAATGATGTTCAACATTAACCATGTATTTGGCTTTTTTGGCGCCGTCAATTCGGGTCTGATCAAGGAAACAACACTGTATAAAGGGATTATACCAGCCTACCATGGAGGAAGGCTTTCTTCCGTACTGGATATTAAACTAAAAGAAGGAAGTACTGAAAATTTCACTATGGAAGGCGGGATTGGACCCTTTACTGCCAAGATTTCTATGGAAGTTCCCCTGAAAGCAGATAAAAGCTCCATTATAATAGGTGGAAGATCATCTCACTCTGATTATGCTTTAAAGATGATCAATGTACCGGAAATACAAAATAGTTCCGTTTTCTTTTATGATGTCAACCTAGGCTTTATGCATAAATTCAGTGAAAGGACTAAATTAACAGGTAGTTTGTATTCCAGTAAAGATGATTTCAGACTATCCAATGAGTTTGGATTTAATTACGGTACCAACTCAATAGCTCTTAACCTTACTAACCTTATTAAGAAGAACTGGACATCCTACCTGGATGTATCCTACGCTACCTATGAGAGTTCCAAGCAGGATCTTTCTGTGGATAATAATGCACAATATAATACGGGAATTGACCACTGGAAAATTAAAGAACATCTGACGTATGACTATATTGATCGGATTAAACTTGATTTGGGTGGTTCGGCCATCTTTTACAGATCTAAGCCCGGATCTATATATCCCATTGATGAAAATTCAAATATTAATGCGGAATCCCTGCCAGAAGAACAAGGAATCGAAGGAGCACTATTCCTCGATGCATCTCTTCAGGTTAATCCAAAAATTACCTTCAGCGCTGGTTTGAGAGCCTCCTTTTTCGGTTTACTGGGACCGGGAACAGTAAATCAATATGAGAATGACCAATACCCTGAAGAAGACGATATAACAGGAACTGAAAATTATGATAAAAATGAGCTGATCAGTTCATTCTCTTACTTAGAACCAAGGACTTACCTGAGATTTTTATTGACCAGCACACAGTCATTGAAATTTGGCTATAGTCGAACCGCACAATATATATATCAGTTATTTACTACCGACACACCATTTCCGACCGATGCATGGAGATTAAGCAATGACTACCTTCCGCCGCAACTAGCCCATAATTTATACATGGAATATGTCAGGAAAAGTGCCAACGACAAATGGATGATCTCATTAGGTGGATATTACCGATCCATGGAAGATCTGAAAGATCATATAGATTTTGCTGATTTAACTGTAAATGAATATTTGGAAACGGAAACCATCCTTGTTGATGGAAGAGCCTATGGATTAGAGGTATTGCTAAATAAAAATACTGGAAAATTGACAGGGAGTATTGCCTATACTTTCTCAAGGTCTGAGAGGAAATCAGGTTCTGAAAACGATAAGTTTTCTATCAATAATGGTGATTGGTACTTATCAAATTATGACAAACCCAATGAGCTGAATTTATTTCTTAATTATAGCTTTAATAAACGTCATAACTTTTCAATTACTTTTAACTATGCTACCGGTAGGCCTGTAACGGTGCCGATCGGATATTATGATGTAACTGAGGGATCAAGGGTTCCAATTTACTCAAACCGAAATGAACTCCGGATACCGGATTATCATCGCTTGGATATTGTATATACTTTAGGACAGGGACATAGAAGAAATAAAAAATGGAGAAGCAGTTGGGCATTTGGCATTTACAATGTTTATGGACGGGAAAATGCCTATTCTGTTTATTTTACTCAGGCACCCTACTCTGCAATTCAAGCCAATAAATTTTCAATTTTAGGTAGTGCCTTCCCTGCAATCACTTATAACTTTAAATTTACTGGTAAATAATGGAGAGGTTCTTTACAATAGTGTTCGTAATTATAATTTGCTTTCTGGCAAATTCGTGTATAGAAACTATAGATTTAGCAGATCGAAGTAATACTGAGCAATATATAACGATAAATGGGCAGATCACGTCACTGAATGAACCTTATGTGGTTACTATAGCAAAAAGCGGAACCTTTAATGAATATATTGAAAAAATATCCGATGCGGATGTAAAGATAATAGGATCAAATGGATATATATATCAATTGGAACCAACGGAAGCCGGAAGATATGAAACAGATCAGAATCAACCACCGGGTATAGTTGGAAATACTTATTTTCTAATGGTCACGCTAAACAATGGCGATATATATCAATCAGCGATAGAAGAATTGCTGCCGGTATCCCCAATTGAGGATATTACATTTGAATACGTAAAGGAGAAAGAACTGAATGAAGAATTGAATATTGTAGACAGGAAAAGAGTAAAGATAAGCGTTACCAATGGCATCAGGGATAACTCTGAAATCACATATTATAAATGGAATGTTACAGGGGAATACGAATTCCGGGAGAGTGAAGCACTGACTGACATTTTTATGTTCACCAATGTAGGTCCGGTATTACTGACCTGTTTTGTAGATGACCCTATTCGTCTTGGAGAAGTTTATGTATTCAATACGGAGGAAGCATTAGGTCATGAAAAATTCAAACAGGAGATCAAGTCAATTGATGTGGATTACAAATTCGCGTTCAATTACTGTGTTCATGTACAGCAAGAATCTTTATCCTGCGAAGCCTACCAATTTTGGACAAATGTTCAGGAAGTAACAGAGCGGGAAGGAGGCCTCTTTGAGAATACACCCGGGAATATCACCGGGAATATCAGTAATATCGATGATCCGGAGGAGATAGTGCTTGGTTATTTTTATGCCTCGGCAGTAACTGAAAAGAAAATATTCATCTCCGCGGATTTAGTAGGTAATCCTGTCTCTCCCTGTTATGTAATAGATGATGACTTTGAGGCAGAATGCATGGAATGCCTGGAAATTCCAAATAGCAGACGCGGACTGCCCAGTTATTGGCCACGGTGAAAATATAAGCATGTTTGTATTTGACCTGAAGAAATTGAAAATATATAAAGAGGGATCGATGTTTAAAAAATTACTTTGCCTGTTTTTGGCATTAATAGTTTATGGATCTTCTTATTGTTTTGAAAAGTCCAACAGTGCTGTTCATTTCAATAAATCCTACTATTTCAACGGAGATACAGCATGGTTCAAAGTATGGGTTCCAGAAAGATTGATTGAAGAGGCAGCCATTGCGAAAGCCTCATTACAAGATCTTAATGGAGGGATCAAGGTAAGTAACTTCAGCTTACCGGTTAACAGTAAAGGAAGTGGCGAGGGATATATTGTGATCCCTAATGATATATCTACCGGAGCTTACGAGTTCCGGATGGCCCTGATTGACAAAAATACATTTGAAATCCTTATTATGATCACTCACCAAACAATCATAATTAGTGATCTGTCAGAAAGATCATCCATACTCTATACAATGGGTAAAAACCATGATGATGTATTATCCAGGAACAAGGTAACACTGACGACAGACTCAAATATATATTTGCCACGGCAGGAGGTCAGCCTTAACATTAATATCCAGGATGATCAAGGCAATCCAATCGGAGGGGATCTATCTGTATCGGTTATGGAATACGACAGTTCACTTGAGTTGCACGATATCAGTTTCAGCTATTCCAATTTTTATTCAGGTAAGGCAACAAACCATATTGTGATCAATGAAACCGCACGCGACCAAAACCTTGACAAGATATTAGTTCAAAGCAATTTATTGATCTTTTTAAATGAAACGGGAAATGTTATCCAGGGAACTACTGATATGGAAGGCCGGTTTATTGTACAATTAAAACCTTTCACAGGTAACAGGACCATACAATACTGGGATTATTTTGGCAGAGATGTTGACATGGTATCAGAAGATATTTTTATTGCAGAATCACAGGATACTGGGAAAATTGTTAATTTCAATGAGGATCTGTTGATTTATTTGAAGAGAAATGCATTCCGTAAAAAGTTCAATTATATTTTCGACATGAATGCTGAATATACTGACTCAGAAATCAAAAGCAGCTGGCAGCATAGGCCGGATTTTTCAGTCGAAACAAAAAATTATGAGCCTTTTAAGGACCTGAAAGAATTTATGGAGACCGTTATTACACCATTAAAAATTATGAGAAAAAAGGATGGTCTGGAGGCTAAAATGGTCAATCCCCAGAGCAAGCCTTACTTTTCTAAAGAGCCGGCATTTATAATTGACCAGGTGATATGTGGTTTTAATGAAGTATTGGAATTAGAAATGCAGCATATTAAGTCCATTGATTTTTACAACAGGCCTGAATCATTAAGGAATTTTGGCATTATGGGTGAGAATGGAATAGTGGTAATACACACTTCCAACTTTCATTCTTACATTGATGAAAAGCAAATAAGGGTAATTTATGGCCTACTGCCGCCTGTTGATTATCCTAAATATGTAAATGTAGATTATGATAAGGAGCAACCATTACTGGGTTCCAGTATTTATTGGAATCCCTCACTGACCACTGATGAAAATGGAGTGCTTCGTCTTTCATTTAATCACAATGATGAACCAGGGATTTATAAGATCAAAGTTTTATGTAAACTAAAAAATGGTGAACTAATATCTGCAGAAAAGACGTACCGGGTTAAACTTTAGTATCTTCCTGGTATTGTACAGGATCATTGCTGAAGAATTGAAATTTTTCAAATTAATTCTGCTAAAAATTTCAATTTTTTTGTTATCAATAGCGTTCTTTTGTAGTGAAGGTATAACCTTTTATGATAAGATCATTTTTTAAAGATTTGAGTTATGAAGATGCGGGAACTGGTAATTTATGTAGCATTGGTGTTGTTTTTAGGTATTGTGTCTTGTTCTGATGAGGAGACCGATCCTCCAATAATTGTTGAGCAACCCGATTCAATAGCTTTTAATGAGCTCCATTCAACAGGAAATCCGGACTGGATCGAATTATACAATTACGGGAATGCTGATGTCAACCCGGAAGGTTGGAAGGTATTTGACAGCCCGCTGAATATGTATACCCTGCCTTCCGGACACATAATAAAACCCGGTGACTTCCTGATTCTCCATTGTGACGACCAGGGAGTTGGCTTGAATTTACCTTTTAAGCTTTCTTCACAGGGTGAAAGCTTAACCATACAGCGCCCCGATGGAAAGATCATAGACCAGATCGTTTTCCCGGCCATGGATAATGGAGAGACCTATGCGAGATTCCCGGATGGACAAGGTACATGGCAGATCACAGGATTTGCAACCAAAAATGAAAGCAATGGTGACCGGCCCGTATCCTCCTTCAAGTCATTTAGCTACACTCCGGAAATCCCAATGGTAGGCAATGATATAAATTTCAGCCTGGAAATATCTGAATCATCAAATGTGGCAAAGGTTGAGCTGGTATATGCAGTGGATAATGGTGCCGATGTAACCCTTACAATGACTTCCGGGGATAATATAAATTATTCAGCTACCGTTCCTGCATTATCGGCTGATGGAGAATTATATTATTATTTCAAACTGACTGATACAAATGGTCTGGAAGTCTTTTTGCCGGACGATGCACTTGTGGATCCTTATGATATGACGATAACCTCGGGAGATGTACCAAACCTTGTTATCAACGAGATACTGGCCAGTAATGTAGCGAACCTGGCTGATCCTGATGGAGTAGATGAATATGATGACTGGATAGAGATATATAATGCCGGTGCAACACCTGTGGATATGGGCAGGTTTTATTTCAGTGATTCCGAAGATCCATTTGATGACAGGATCCCAGGGGATAATCCGGATAAAACGACCATCCAACCAGGCGGATATTTGTTATTCTGGGCTGACAGCGATACCGAACAGGGTGCAAATCACCTGAAATTCAGGTTGAGCATAGATGGTGAAACTCTGAGTTTATATTATAAAGATGGGCGCCTCATTGATTCCCACACATTCGGGATTCAAACTTCTGATGTCTCAGAAGGCAGGAGCCCGGATGGTGCGGATATCTGGATCAAATTCAATAGCCCAACACCCAGAGCAAGCAATAATTAATTAAACTCGCTCACAAAGGTATAATACCTATTCTCTGTCAAAGTGATAATTGAATCTGTCGCAACACGGGGATTGAAGGATTAAAATGTCTTTCCCCGGGAAGATAATTTCCTTTTCCGAATCAAAGAAAAAGACTTCTGAATCCTCATTGGGACTAAAAGTTATTTTCAGGTAATCATTGGTCTGATCTTCAACTACAATTTTTCCCTGTTCCAGAACCCTGCCACTTTGATAGAAAGTGTAAACACCAAATTTTCTGATCTGCAACAAGTCAAAATTCAATTCATGTCCGGAACCATGAATACCACCAGTAACATCTGTCAATTCCCAGTTCCCATAAATATCGATGTAGGCATTATTGAAAATTTCCTGGCTGTAATAATCCTTGTCTACCAGATCATCCGGGATACTGCATTCCTCTTCACAGGCGAACAACATGAGGCCAGTGGCAAAAATAAGCGTGTAAATAGAGTTTTTCATCTTTGATTGAGTTGTGGGATTTATTAGAATGGACACATTATAATTTCTTTCAGTTGTATTTTTAGCCTTATAGGGGGTTTTTAAATTAATAATATACCCTGTTTCCGTACAACAGCGTTGGATTTTCCGACAAAAAAATTATCTTTATTGATATAAATATCAGATTTACAGCGTATTACGTTCTGGCATATTTGTTGAAAAGACCTAGCTGGTATGATATTTTTTAATTTACCATAATTTCAGATATCAACTTAAATTAACTCATCATGATCAGAAATTATGTACGAATCGCAATCCGGAATCTGTTAAGGAACAAGTTACATACATTCATAAATATTATCGGCCTTACCATAGGTTTTGCCTGTTTTATAACAATTAGTCTTTGGATCGCAGACGAATATAGCTATGACAAATCTTTAAAGAACCGGGATCGAATTTTTCAACTTACCATAACCCACCCAACAGGAATAAAAGATCCTAATGTTCCCTATATGTTACCGGTTATGCTGGCTGATGATTACGCTGGAATACAAAATTTCACGCGAATCGTCCGGATGAATAATAGAATAACCTGTTCGTTTCGAATTGAAGATGGCGCTGGTAAACATAAAACATTTAATGAAGAAAACGTGGTACAGGTGGATACCAGTTTCTTCTCTATTTTTTCCTTCCCTTTAATCAATGGTGATAGAGTGAGTGCTCTGAAGCAGCCGAACAGTATTGTTTTGGATTCTGAAACTTCTCAACGTTTTTTTGGCAATGAAAATCCAATTGGTAAGAATATCACATTTAATGGTAATCAAAACTTTATCGTTACCGGCATATTCAATCAAACCGGTAAATCACATCTGGAGTTTGATATACTAATTCCTATTGCTCATAATGAGTACAATAATTGGAATTGGGCTGATCCTACCTATATCATTACACAAAAAGGAGCTGATATTAGAGAATTCAGAAATATGATAGCCAATTATTTCGATCTGCATCAACCCTATAATCTTAAAGGAAACTTTATTTTGGATATATTACCAATTTCCAAATCCTATCTAAGTTTTGGGCGAATGAAATATATCTACATTTTTTCTACAGTGGCCTTTTTGACTTTGATCATTGCAGGAATTAATTATGTTAACCTTTCATATGCAGGCTTTTCAAAAAGAATGAAAGAAATGACAGTCAGAAAGACTGCGGGTGCAAACAGATCCCATTTGATTATTCAAATCGTTTCAGAGTCTGTTATTCTTAGTTTGATTGCTTTATTTTTTTCCATTGTGGTTTTAGAGTTGACACTGCCTTCATTTAAAATATTATTTAACCGGTCACTTCAACTCAACCTGCTCTCCCCAGGAATAGTAATATTTATTATTATCACCGCAATCATTGTTTTCGGATTTTTAACCGGTCTTTTTCCTGCCATATTCATGTCCGGGAAAAATCTTTTCAATAAGTATAAGTCAAATCTGAAAATCTCGAAATTCCGAAACTATGCTGTGATCAGCCAGTTTGTGATATCGATTTTATTAATTACCTGTTCAGTATTCATCCTTAAACAACTGCAATACATTCAGAAGTCACCACTGGGCCTGGATCCATCCTATATCATAAAAGTGCCACTCAATCGTGAATTAGGTATGAAATTTACTTCCTACAAAGAAGAATTGTTAAAAAATCCTAGAATACTCAGTCTTTCCTGCGGTCAGGCTGTTCCGTTCAATGAGGATTATAAGACCGGCGGGATCCACTGGGGTGGAAAAGATCCTGACAGTTCACCAATGTTCAGATATTCGATTTCTACAAATGGCCTTATTGAGACTTTTGGGATGAAAATCTCTAGCGGAAGAGATTTTCTTGAGGATTATTCTTCTGATATTACAAATTATATCGTAAATCAGGAGGCCGTACGATATATGGGCCTGGAAAATCCAATTGGTGAAAAGATCACTTTCTGGGATATACCCGGAGAGATCATTGGCGTTGTGGAAGACTTTCATCACGTGTCTTTTCACCGTGAGATCCTGCCGCAGATCATTTCCATAAATCCAGGACATTATGCAGCACTTCGATATGTGTTCATTAAAATATCCTCAGATAATATAAACGAAACAATTGATTTTATTCAATCCCAGACTCAAAGTATGCTTCCCGATTATTCTTTTGAATTTAGTTTCATTGATGAGGAGATAGATGATCTATACCGTTCAGATCAAAGGTTAGCTGATGTTATCATGTATTTTACGATTATTACGCTCATAATATGCGCACTTGGCGTATATGGTATCACAGCTTTTTTAGGCGAACAGAGGGCTAAGGAGATAGGGATCAGAAAAGTTTATGGAGCAACAAACTTAAGCATAGTATCCTTATTTAACATGAAGATCATCAGATGGGTAATCATTTCTACACTTATTGCGCTTCCTATATCCTACGGAATATCTTTGTTATGGCTGAATAATTTTGCATATAAAACCACCCTGTCCTGGTGGGTTATCTTTTTAGCGGGATTCGTTACAATTCTTATTGGCCTGAGCACCTCAAGTTATGAAACAATAAAGGCAGCGTTGAAAGATCCGGTGAAATCACTCCGGTACGAATAAGTTTATAAGAATATGATGAATTAAAACTCTACATAGGCCGCTTTATTCTTTTTGGTTAATTGAATTATTTTTTCAACGCCATTCACCTTTATTTTGTGGGTACCAAAGAATGCCCGTATAATGCAATAACCCTCTTTATTTGACTTTCCTTCAAACCTTGTCCACCACTCATCAAAAACCAATGACCGATAAGCATTGAGAGATGCAGTTGGAGACCAGTCTTTCTTATACAGTGAGGAAGCCGGGATCCAGTTGGCTCCTGCCCAGAAACCCCAGGATAATATCCCGCCCACCGCCGGGTGGGCAAAACATATTCGATAATAATCTTTAAGATTTCCGGCGAACTTTTCTTCCTCCTCCTTAGTGGGGACCAGTGTCTTATCCTGGAGAAACCTGGATCGCTGACCAGGCATATTGAATTCTGTAATACGTATCGGAAGTCCAAATTTTGCCAGTACATCAAGTGCATATCGCAACGTATCCCGGCTGAAATCTTCAGCATGAAGGTGGCCCTGCACACCAAGTCCATCTATTGTCATCCCACGCCCCTGAAGATCTTTGATATGATCTGAAAATTCCTGCAACATTCTCCCCGTCAGGATGTCATAATCGTTGAGAAAAAGTTTTGCGTCAGGATCGTATTCTCTTATCCAGTCAACCATTTTGACAGTTATGCCAGGCCCCAGCCTTTCCTGATAATAATCTCCATGCATCATTTCATTATTAAAATCGTATTCCACGAAGCGGTCTTTATATCGTGGAGCAATGGTTCTTGCCCGCTTACCAAGCTCATCGAATAACTGTTTATCAGTTAGGGCTTTTACCCAATCCTGTACGTAGTATATTCCCCAATATAAATTGTGCCCCCTCATGGGAAGGTTGTGCTCATCTGCCCAGCTAAGGATCCTGTCCGTGGTCAGGAAGTTTACTTTTCCTTTTTCGGGCTCCATATGATGCCACTTTAAGGAACTTGCCGTAACACCCACATTGAAATTTTCAATGATTTTCTGTTTATACATATCTGCATCCTGTTCACTCAGGTTTCCATTGAATGCAGCACTGGTTACAGCGGAGCCAAACCAGAATTCATGCTTCTGTTGATCCAGCTCAACACTTGTCTTTGGATCCGTTTTTACAACTATTATTCCCGTACGATACTTTTCTATGGAATCTGCCAGGTTCCACTCATCTGAATGGGTCATTTTTAATTCACTCCATACTGAAGATGAATTCTGTGCAAGCAGGTAATAAGTAAAAAATAGAAAGACTAATAATAGACTGTACTTTTTCATTTTGTCTGGTTTAGTTTATTCAAAAAAATCATATATAAGATCCGGTGAAATAATTATTAAAATCACAATTGATCTTGAACCATAGGAAAAGGACTATTCTTAAAGGAATAAATTACCATTTAAAAAATTATGCCGGTAATATCCAGACCTCAAAAATCCAAATCACTTCATAATTTAATATTTTTATTATTAATATCTTTATAATCCATAGAATAAGCCTAATCCTCTTTCAATGATTTTTCTTAACTTGCGTTACCTTCCTTCTTACCTTCAATAGATTTGAGTGAAGTAAGGTGCTAGAGCATCGGAAGGTAAAAGATGGGTTTTTTGAAGCTGATTTAATTAATATAACATCGCCTTCACTAAAGTTTCGGCGATTAAAATATGTCAGAAAGACGACTAGCAGCCATCATGTTCACGGACATACAGGGATATACTTCCCTTATGCAGGAAAATGAGGAAAAGGCCATAGAGGCCAGGGATAAGCATAGGTGGGTATTCAAATCCATAACAGAGATACACAACGGAAGAATTTTACAATATTATGGAGATGGCACGCTAAGTATCTTTGATAGCGCCATTGACGCTGTTAAATGTGCTACCGAACTGCAACTTGGCTTCCTGAAAGAACCCGCCATACCTGTAAGAATAGGAATTCATACAGGTGACATAATTTTCAGCCAAGAGGAGATTATTGGGGATAGTGTGAATATCGCAGCCCGGATAGAATCTTTGGCCATCGCCGGAAGTGTTTTTATTTCAGGTAAGGTTTATGATGAAATCAAAAACCAGAAATCTATCAAAACCCAGAAGCTTAGATCGTTTAAGTTGAAGAATGTTGAGGAACCAATCGATGTATATGCTATTTCAAATGTCGG
>JAHEGY010000127.1 GCA_024644875.1 Cyclobacteriaceae bacterium | reverse complement strand
TATAGGATCCCATACCAAAGTACCTAAAATGATTCCTTCATGAGAGGCTGGTATTAATTCAAGGTCATAGCGGTTTCTGAATTTTTTTAGTTCCATAGCTTGCTTAGAATTATATAAAAAACCAAAATATAATTTAGCAATTTTGGATTAATTTCCCATTATACGGACAAGATTTTCTTCAGAAAGCTTAAACATGCAGATTCTCTCAAACCGGCCGGCAACAGCAGTAGCCCCCAGTAAGGCAAGCCCATTGTCAAAGGTTGGTGACATACTGATAAGTCTATAGGGAGTCGAATAACCCAAATAATCGGTTCCTAACCAGGTGCCATCATTTGCAGCATAAATCGATAGCATAATCTGGCTGTTCTTAGTGGTACTTGCAAATACAATCACCTCTATATTTCCGATCGTCGATCTTTCAATATCAACACCTGCGTCAGGTATCCATTCCAGAGAAGGATTACCTCCAAGGTCAGTAATAGAACTAATTCCTGTTGAACTGATTGTAGTCATAGGTAAGGTATAATTGTCCCCAAAATTGAACCTGGAGGCAGAATAAGTATTGGAAGAAAGGGGTAATAATGCACTGAATCCACCTTCTTCCCGCTGACCCTGAACCACTCCGTTTGGATCATCCGCATTCAGGTCAGTATACACCAGCGAGAAAGTGTAATTATAAAAACCGTTAAAGTAATAAAATCCATCTCCGGATCTTCCGGTAAGAAATGGGTATTGTCTTCCTGTTCTTGTAAAATGATCGATGATCGGCTCCTCAATATCATCTCCAGGTCCGATAGTAAAACCCCGGCTATTCTGTATACTTCCATCGGCAGACACTACAGATAGTACAGACGATTTATTGTTATTATCAAAACTTAAAAGCAAAAAGTTATTTCCATCCACGCTGGCATGTAAGGGATAAGTCAAGTTCACAGTAACCGGATCCAGCAAGTTCCCCCCCTGGCTTACACCATACAGCTCAACGCTCAGATTTGTTGCATTCATGGCGAAGAAATAATAATTATCACCCAATAATAACCAGTTTGCTACAGGATGAACAACTGTTTCCGGAAATGTAATATGATTTACAAAGTTTCCATCCTTATCAATTTTAACCACATATACACCTATAAAATCAGATGATTCCAGACGCGTACCACTTAATATGAGGTATCCTTCATCGTTTGTCTGGATGATATCTATAGGGATATATGATGCATTAAAACGAACATCATCGTATATCTTCAAGAAATTTACTGATGGTTCTGTGTCATTCGGTTCATTACAGCCTGTTAAAAACCAGATAAACAGTAATATCCAGACCTTGTTTAAGAACCAGGGTCCGTTCGTCTCAAAGGATATTTGACTTTTTGTCTTACTCATGCTGCCTGAATTATTCGGTAGAAGAAAACTCGTTACTCAGGAACCTCAAGGGAAATAGAACACCAAGGTTTATGGCCAGATTATTTAATGACATGTCATCAAGTGCATCCCCGATCCCGGCAAGACGGTTATCTGTAAAACGATTAGCCGTATTCGCTATATTGGTTAATCCATACCGGTATTGTATTTCGAAAGTTAACCTGATATTGCCAGGATCATAATTGAAGCCAACACTTCCTAAAACTCCGGCATTATAATTAACAAACAGATCGGAAGCTCCAACGGACAATGACTCCTTGTTATAAGGATAATCACTTCCGGAAGCCCTGTCTATACCATCTACAGTTATGGATTTATTTGCATTAACCAGCCATCCATAATACCCCCCTGCTCCGATAAAGGGCTTTATATTACCCTGAAGAAAAGAAAATTTCACAATCAATGGGATCTCAATATAATCTAATTTGTGTTCCTGATAATAATTCAATTCAAGTGTATTTTCACTATTCGTCTCATCAACCCACATATATTGATTGCTATAGGCAAATGATTCCCGCCTAAAATTGGGTTGCAAACTTACAACAAGCATCTTGTATTGATAGGTAAAATCAAGACCAGCCTGCACGCCTATCTTATTGAATTTTTCATAATTCTTATAAAGAGATTCCGGGCCTGCATCAATAGGACTGAAAGTCGAATATCTGGTACCCGGTACGGGTTTGGTTATATTAGCGCCGATTAATAGTCCCAGATACCACTGCTGGCTCAGGAAGGAAGATTCATTCCCTGAATAGTATTTTTTTTTGTTATTTCTTTTCTGGGCCATTGCATTATCAGGAGCTATCAGCAGGAACAGCAAACAAAATATTAACAAACCAATTGCCTTTGATTTCATACTACTTCCTGATAATAAGTTTTTTAGTCTCCTTATAAATTCCAGCCTGGAACTCACAGACATATAATCCCGTTTTGAGATCATTAACATCCAATTTAATTCTATGAGCTCCAGCTTGAAGACCTTTTTTGACAATTTTCTTCATTATACGTCCTTTTGCATCCATTATTGTAATGAATACCTGAAGTTCGGTATTAATATGAAAAGACAAAACAGCTTCATCAACGGCTGGATTGGGATATAATGATTCAATAAAATATTTATTAGCCACGAATTCTTCAAACCCAGTTACCCCATCGCCTGCTATCGGGAGTTTTTCATATACCCCCCCATCCTCTTTAGGACCATCAATAAAGTTTCCGTAGAATACATCATTGTTTATGGTCTCTTTTTCCACACCCATCCAGTCAAGCAGGATATTTGCATATACTTGTCTGTAATCATATTGCATAGGAACATTCCCATTTTCCGGTGAAAGGTCAGGATTTGTACCGATAACACCCGGTATAACCCCCTGGCCAAATATAAATAAGGGTGCCCCTGTACCATGATCTGTACCAAAACTGCCATTTGAGGAGATCCTTCTGCCAAACTCAGAAGTAGTCACGGTCAATACCCGGTCTTCAATTCCCCTGGCCCTCAGATCCTCCTGAAAGGCTTTCATGGCAGAGGATATATGATATAATTTGGAGGCATGTACCCCCATGGTCGGATCGTATGATTCCACCTGGGTTGCATGTGTATCAAAACCACCCAGTTTCACCAGAAAAACCTTTGTTTTCACGCCCAAACCAGATCCTCCTCCATCCAATAACCTCGCGATTAATTGCAACTGGGGAGATAAAGTGTTTCTGAGGTTTCCAGTGGGCGCATTGAATGGATACGTTTCAGGATAGGTGATACTAGTTGTACCGGAATTTTCATAAACCTCCAACAACCTTTGCGCATAATCTTCCGATTTATCTTCAAGGTTCAGGATCCAGTTCAGTTCCTTACCATATGGAGAATTGTCCAATGAAACAGGAGGTTTGCCTCTCGGGTCGATCCCTTCATCGTCAAAGCCATTCAGCTGATCTACCAGATTGGCAAAAGCCACCGGATCGCTTCCAAGAGAGATAGATGTTGGTATATTGCCTTCCTGATGAAAAATCAGGGAAACATCACTTCCGAGTTCGATGGCAAGAGGATCCAGCATGGAGGTATTTGGAAAATCATCCGGGTATTGCTGAGGGGCATATTCATTCTGGAGATATCTTCCTACCCATCCGGATGAATAGTAATCATTGAATCCACCACCCATAAACCAGATATCCCTTCCCCTGAAATGGGACCCATTATTATTTTTGTAAGATACCCCTTGAATGATCTTTACCCGCCCCTGGTCATATAATTCCTTGACCGCGTTCATGTCAGGATGCAAGCCGACCTGGTCAGGTGTAGGTAATGTACTATCGAGCGGGATGACCTTTCTGACGCTGTTATTTGCCGGGATGGCAATATTGGCCCTACGGCTATAATATTGGTCATACTGTTCGATGGGGATCAATGTATTCAATCCATCGTTCCCGCCATGTAGTTGAAGAATGATCAATACATTATCGTTGGTACTCCCAGCTGCCATTCGGGTATAGGTATTTTGCTCAGCATACAATTTGACAGGCACACCGCCTATAGCGAAAGGCATACCCGCAACAAGAGGGAATTTCTTTATAAAATCTCTTCTTTTCATATGCTTTACATTAACTGATATTCTGGTGATTGTAACATGGAATTCATCAGGTTTTTTAATTGATTCCTGACAACTTCATTATCAACTGGATTGTTCCACCTGTAAGTCCAGGCTGATAATGGATCAGCATCTATTTGAGGATCAAACAGAAAAGCGTATCTGAAATATCGCAACCTCTCGTTCGTCACCTCGGCACTTTCATCGTTATCGCTAAACGTCAGGTTGTCTGATACTGGCAATAAATATTCCACCAAGGCTATGATCAAGGCTTCAGCATTCTCTGCAACATTGTTTGGAAAATTATCCCTGATAAATTGAAGCAAGTCAAATGAATTCATTGATCCCATCATATCCATTCCATCCAGAAACTGCCTGACAAAATCATATCTTCTCGTCAGATAATTGGTGGAAATCCAATTTCTGTTATAGACCGGGTATTGATGAAACGCAGAATAACCAGCTACCTCAAATGGTTCATAGAAATCAAGGCCCTGGTAATCCATGCTCCTTAAAAGATCTGAAGTTACTTCATAGAAATTAGAGACATCTCCGGGATAATCTGGCAGGGATAACTCAAAGAACTGAGTAGTCTCCAGGATCAGATCCAGTGGTGATTTGATGATTCCGCCAAAATTATTATCATCAACGCCTGCATTGGCATCATAAAAGTGTTGACTGGCCAATAACTCTTCAATAACATTCTGAATTTTATGCCCACTGGAGATAAACGTATTGGCCATTTCAGCAATTATATTGCTTTCTATTTCAGATGTTATATCATGATAGACAAAAAACCGATATATTTTTCTACATATATGCCTGGCGGTTTCGTTTTTCGAGTACAATAATTCGATCAGCTGGCTGATCTCATCAATAGCAACTTCTTCATTGGTCACGAGTGGATCAGCAATAAGAACTGGATCCGGGCTTATCACTGCATTATCGAGTCTGTCGCTGAATTGTTTGATACCTGTATCGTGCTGTGTGGCATTAATACCTCCCCTGGTCCTTCCCCTCGGTAAAGCAGTTTCCTGATCTATGGTGATAAAGTCTTCATCAATATCAAATCCGGACAGGATCCTGGCAGCCGCCTGAACATCTTCTTCTTTATAGTTGAAGTAATCTCCCTGCTCGGTTGTTTCTGGCAAAGTACCTTCAAGACCCCGGCCTATAGTATACAATTCCATTAATTCTCGTGCAAAATTTTCGTTCGGATTTCCCTTGACATTCAATCTGCCATCCAGAAATTTAAGCATCGCATTGTCAAGGCATATTTTTTTTGTCAGGTTCTTAAAGTTAAAATCATTACCCAGGTCCCTGTCCAATGCATAAATTCTGAAGAGCTGGTTCTGAAAATACAGGGATCTGCTATTGTTCACGACAGACTGCTTCGTTGTAAAGTGGGTATGAAAAAACAACACGATCTTCTCCCGTACCTGATAAGATAGCTTAACATTTAGAGCCTGGCCTGATCCATACATTTGACCGATAAACCAGCCTTTAAAATATTCCTGCAACTCTGAATCTTCACTTCCGGAATTTGAAGCACCACTGGTAATCCATTCGAGGTTGGTCAAAGGATCGACCGGAAGAACCGGGTCAGGAAGAGAATTACCAAACAGATTACTCACAGCTGCCGTTGCCGTTAATGTAGCAAAAGCATCAATATCAGCTTTGGTACCTCCAAATGCCGCCCGCCTTAATAAATGCGCCGCTCTTTTGATTCCCAGAGTTCCGGTAAAACTTGGTAATGGCATAATCTATGATTTAAGGTATTCTTATGCGATCAAACTAGTTGAATATACGATATTGATATGATTGTTCGTAATAATAATTTTTAAAGGAGCATAATTTTACTGAAACAAAAACAGGATGTGCATATTATTTTCTACTGATGTAAGGCACAGCTAAAAATTGCATAAAATTGCATGGAGAATTATAACCGGATTAGAATTCAAGCAGAATATTTGTATTAATATTTTTCAGATCTACCTTTCCGGATATGATAATTTGCTTATTTTGCATCTCTTTTACATAAAAATGAAGAATGGGAATGAATTTTCTTAGTGCTATTGTAGATTTTGCGGAAAGCAGATATGATGGGGAAGCTTTACACTTTAAGTCATCAGAATCACCTCACTGGACCAGTTTATCATGGCAGAAGTTTGCTGAAATGACACGTAAGACGTCAGCCGCTTTGATGCATTTAGGCATAAAAAGAGAGGATAATGTGGCTATATATGCTCAAAACATGCCAGAATGGACAATTTCTGATCTTGGGATTATGTGTTCAAATGCTGTTTCAGTGCCTATCTATGCTACCAATACAAGTGATCAGGCTAAATATATTATTGATGAGGCTGAGGTCCGGATTCTATTTGTCGGAGAGGAAGAGCAGTACCAGAAGGCTCTGGAAATATATTCCCGGGATGATAGCACACTGGAAAAGATCATTGTATATGACAGTAACGTTGACATCAATACACCCTGTGCTATGTATTTTGATGATTTTCTGAAATTGGGCGATGGAATTCCACGGGAAAGAGTAAAAGAGGTGTCTGCAAGTATTTCAGAAAATGACCTGGCAACTATAATATATACTTCCGGAACTACAGGCGTCCCCAAAGGTGTTATGCTTACACATAAAAACTTCAATGTCACTGCAAGAATTCATGATTTAAGACTGAAAATCGATCAGAATAATCATTCTCTGGCATTTTTACCACTAAGCCACATATTTGAAAGGGCATGGTCACTTTATGCCCTCTACAAGGGTGTCGGCGTATCTTACCTTTCAGACCCGAAACAGATCATTGAAACTTTAAAAGAGGTCAGGCCCACGATGATGTGTTCAGTACCCAGGCTTTATCAGAAAGCCTACCATACGATCCTAGCAAAAATTGAGAGCTCCTCAAAATTTAAAAAAGCACTATTCCATGCAGCATATAAAGCCGGTGAGGAAATTGCTGAACATAAAAGAACCAATACAGATATACCTTTTCTTTTGAAAATTAAACATACAGTACTAGACACGATTGTACTGAAAAAGATCCGTAATGCCTTTGGTGGCAGGTTGAAATTCATGCCTTGTGCCGGTGCTCCCCTAACGGCAGAAATTACAAGTTTTTTCCATTCGATAGGAATGCCCTTGTTGATAGGTTATGGACTAACAGAAACAACGGCCACGGTTACGGTATTTCCCGATTCAGGTTATGAATTTGGCACAGTGGGATTATCTATGCCCGAGGTCAAGGTTAAAATTGGCCCCGATGATGAGATCTGGGTGCAAGGTGATACTGTTATGAAAGGATACTATAAAAAACCTGGGGAAACAGCAAAAGTCATGCAGGATGGATGGCTTAAAACAGGAGATGCAGGTAGTATCAATGCGTCCGGGATCCTGACCATCACGGACAGGATAAAAGATCTTATGAAAACTTCCGGTGGTAAATACGTAGCCCCACAACCAGTCGAATCGTTACTCACCAATGATAATTTCATTGAAAATGCTATTTTAATCGGAGATGATAAACCCTATGTCACGGCCCTGCTGGTACCTAACTTCGAAGCTTTAAAGGAATATGCCCATTCGATAAATCTGAAATATCACGACCTGGAGGAACTGATCAAAAAGAGCGGTATCATTGAATTATATGAGGAAAAGATAGAAATACTACAGAAAAGCCTGGCAAATTTCGAGAAAGTAAAAAAATTCAGACTGCTTGCTCATGATTTTAACATGCAATTGGGAGAACTCACCCCGACACTGAAGATCCGGAGAGAAATGATTTTGAAGAATTTCACGCCTTTGATCGAGGAAATGTATGCCTTTTAAATTAGGTTCAAATCTGAAAATCCCAGGTTCCCCTATAGTTCCTTTTTACAAAATCATTGGCTTTTACAAAATTTGTGATTTTCATATTAGGACCATCCCATAGCAACAATTTCCTTCCCGGGAACTCTTCTTTTTCCTGGTAATTATAGCTCAGGACAGCCAGATTACCCATTATAACAGTTTCAGTGAGGGGACCAGCAATATCAAAATTCGAACTTGTATAACTTCCGAATCCTTCTTTGCATGCCTCAACCCATTGTTGCTGATGACCTTCAGTACCGTTTGCTACGAGGGGCTGATCCGGTTCTGGCAATTTAATATCGTTCATCCTGGAAGTTGGCAATAAAGTAGCCCTCATGCCGAACAATCCAGCCATTAGTTTACCTTTTGATCCTTCAAAAATTATACCTCCATCCCAATCCGCCATAGGTTCATCCGGTTTCAATTCATCAGGCCTTCTTGGTAAAATACCACCATCATACCATATTAATTCCACGGGAGGCATTCCTTCCCGTTCGGGGAACTGAATGTGAATCTTTGATGAGGGCGGATAACTGTCGGTATAAATCGCTTCTTTAAAAAATCCTTCCCAGACCGATCCTACACTACACTGTACTGAAATTGGATAGCTAAGTTTGAGTGCCCTGAACGGGACATCGATAAAATGGCAGCCCATATCACCGAGGGCACCGGTTCCAAAATCTACCCATCCCCGCCAATTGGCCGGGATATATATAGGATTGAATGGCCTTTCCGGTGCAGTTCCAAGCCAGAGGTCCCAGTCTACTTCTGCAGGAATATTGTGTGTATCCTGCGGAGTGGGAATTCCCTGGGGCCATACCGGTCTGTTGGTCCAGACGTGAACCCGGTCAACATCTCCAATAACGCCATCCTGTATCCATTTTTCGACATACCTTGTATCATCGCCACTGCTCCCCTGGTTGCCCATTTGAGTGACAACATTATATTTCCTTGCAGCTTCAGTCAATAAACGCGCTTCCTGGATATCGTGGGTGAGTGGTTTTTCTACATATACATGCTTCCCCATTTTCATCGCCCTCAGGGCATGTACTGCATGCATATGGTCCGGACTACTCACGATCACCGCATCAATGTTCTTATCCTCCTTGTCAAGCATAGTTCTGAAATCCCTGTAGTATGAAGCATCTGGCCATTTTTCCCGTGATCTTTTAGCCATACGGTCATCTACGTCACATAATGATACAATATTGGCCTCACCTTTTCTAAAAGTCAGGTTAAGATTCTGCTCTGCTTTGCCTCCCGCCCCAATGGCCGCTACATTGAGCTTATCACTTGGAGCGATGAAATTCCTGCCCCCCAATATATGTCTGGGTACAATTGAGAAAACCGGAACAGTGCTTCCAATAGTAGCCCCCATAGTCGAGATAAAAGTTCTCCTTTTCATGTGAATGAGATTTTGAATCGTATTTCAATTTAGTAAATACCTTGAACTTCTGAGGCATTATTTGTACTTTTTAAATTATAAAGAAAAAAAATCCTCTTCGTGTAATTTTTTGTATACATAGTGCAACTAACCTTTATGGATCAAGAAAACAAAATGAAAGAAAAGTTTTTAGACTTAGTTGAAATGCATCAGGGTATAATCCATAAGATTTTATCAATTTATACATATGACACCGAAGACCGAAAAGATCTTCTCCAGGAAATTATGCTTCAGTTATGGAAATCATTTCCAAACTTTCTAGAAAAAGCCGCTTTTAGTACCTGGATGTACAAAGTAGCCCTGAATACAGCCCTTTTGCACAAAAGGAAAAAAATGAAAGAAAAGTATACAGTGGATGCGTTGATTGAAACACGGGCCATGCAAATGGGAGTAAGTAAAAATGACATTACAATTAGTTTATATATGGCCATCGACCAGTTGGGACCCATTGATAAAGCCATTACGCTATTATATCTTGAGCAGAAAAGCTACCAGGAAATGGAAAATATATTGGGAATGAAAAAAAACAATATTGGTGTCAGGATCAACCGAATCAAGAACAAACTCAAAAAGATCTTTGAATATGAACAACAACTCTAAAAATAAGGAACAGGAAATACTTAATATTTGGGAAAAAGCAGGAAATGCTTTAACCAATCAACAACAACTAAATAAGCAAAAAATGGAAACATTACTTAACAAGACATCGAGTGAGTTCTCGACCAATCAGAAAAAACTGCTAAGAGCAGATGCTATCTTTAAAGTGGCATTGATCTTTGGATTTATATTTGTCGCAGCCTTTAACCTGGCAAACCTTTTTGTCATGTTTACAGTTCTGATATGCATCATTATCGGGACCATTGGTATTAAGCAGGAAAGATTAATGATCGATGGGTTAAATGATTTACAGGAATTCAAAGGTACAATCCGGAATCAGTTGGAAAGGGATATCCATTTCTATCGAAACAATATAATAAGATACCCTTTGTCACTTTCACTCAGCGTCTTCCTTTTTTACATTCTGGGAAGTCTGGTATATCACGATATAAAGTATGAAGTAATCCGTCCCGTGGAAGATCTCGAGGACGGGATTGTAATAATTTCATTACTCATCATATCCTTTATCTTTGCCTTTGTGGCATACTATCCTTTCTTCTGGTCAAGGATAAAATATTTGAATTCATTACTAAAAGACATCGATAAGGAAGAAAAGATAACCAATCACATTGAAACAGAAGAGGCCCGAAAGAAAAAAATAACCACAATAACTTCAATTTTAATTATAGTAGGAATAATCGTTTTAATCTCACTTATCATCGCCTTTCTATAATACTTTTCAAACAGGTAACAGCAGAAAATCCCGTTTTTACGGGATTTTTTTATTAACACTCATCAAGAATAATGGATTTTTTTTATATTGCCCGATAAATTAAATATTAAAATGTCAAGTTTTCGAATTAGGCCTCGCTTCAGGCAACATGTAAAAGCCAGTTTTGATGATATACAGGATAGAGTGAAGAAAAATCTTGAGAAGAATAACAATCCCTATGCAGTTACCTATCTGCCAAATCAGATTACTTTACGTGTACTGCCGGATGACCGGCATTTCTGGTCACCACAATTAAATATTACCCTGGAAGAGAAGGAAGAAGGTACACTCATCCGGGGACTCTACGGACCAAACCCATCTTTATGGGCTATGTTTTTCTTTGCCTATTCAGCTTTGGGTGTAATAATACTGTTTGCAGGTATGGTAGTCTTATCCCAGCTGAGTTTAGGCATGGAAGCACCACTATGGTGGGTGATACCTGTTTGTGCCTCTCTGATAATTATAATTTATATTATAGCCCAGACTGGACAGAAAATCGGGGCGCAGGAAATGTTCGATCTGCACCATTTTTACGAATCCACTCTGGGTGAGAAAGTCACGATTCAATAAAAATTTGATGAAGCTATTTTCCTGACATGATCCAGGCTATTTATTAGTATTATTCATACTTCAGAGAATCCACCGGATTACTATTCGCGGCTTTCACCGACTGGAAAGAAACTGATAAAAGTGCAATTACAACGGCCAGTAATCCTCCAATGAGAAAACTCAAAACTCCGATATTGATTTTGAACGCAAAATTATTCAGCCACCAGTTAATTATTACATAGGATACAGGGATAGCGATCAGAAATGCTAATCCAATCAATTTTAAATATTCCAATGACAACATTCCGACAATTCCTGTTGAAGACGCTCCCAGAGATTTCCGGATCCCGATCTCTTTGGATCGCTGTTCGGCTGTAAATGTAGCTAATCCTAATAATCCAAGACAGGCCACAATTATTGCAAGGGCAGTAAATATAAATATTATCTTACCCAATTGCTGGTCCTTCCGGTATAAAGCATCAAATTCTGCATCAATAAAAGAATAGTCAAATGTAGTTCCACTATCAATAGATTTCCAGACTTGTTCAATTTTTGAGATCTTACCCGGGTAATCATTTGGTGCCATACTTACTAACATCAGATTCCCATCCGATCCGGGAAATATGATCAAGGGAGAAATATCTTTTCGAAGTGTCTGAAAGTTGAAATCTTTAACAACACCGATGATCTCCCGTAAATCCGGAGTACCTGAATCCCATTTTGCATCAATTTTCTTTCCTATTGCATCCTCCCAGCCCATTTTTTTTGCAGCTGCCTCATTAATGACCACAGAATTTGAATCGGCAGGTATATCCTTTGAGAAATATCTTCCGGATACGATCTGCATATTCATTGTTTTTAGAAAATCATAATCCGAAAAACAGTATGACATCCCCAATTCATTACCTGTGCCGTTCATTGGTTCGAATAGCGAAGAATAAATTATATGCGGCGGCGCCGCAGAGGAGATACTTACATTTACAATACCTGACATCTTTCTCACTTCCTCCTTGAAAGAGTTTCTGTTATTTCCCAGTGCCTCTACATTTCGTATTAACAGAACGTTTTCCTTTTCAAATCCAAGATCTCTGCTTTCCAGTAAATTCAACTGCTTGTATATTAGCAAAGTGCTGATAATCAGTATAATAGATATTGAAAATTGGAATACCACGAGACCGCTTCTTACTCCACCACTTTTCAGCCCGGCTTTAACCTTGCCTCTTAGCACCTCGGTGGGTTTGAAAGATGTTAAATAGATCGAAGGATAACTTCCGGCCAAAAACCCAACTAAAAGGATGATAAAAATAAGTGCAAAAATATATTTCCAGCTCAGCAGGGTGGAAAACATAAGGATTTTTCCGGAAATCGAATTAAATAATGGCAGGACCAGATAAAGTATCAGCATAGCCAGGAGCATAGATATAAAAGTAAATAATATTGACTCATTCAGAAACTGCAGTATCAACCTTCCCCGGGATGCTCCGAGTGACTTACGAACCCCTACTTCCTTAGCCCGGTCAGAAAAGCGCGCCGTTGAAAGATTCATGAAATTAATGCAGGCTATTATCAGGATGAATAAAACAATAGCTGACAGAATATATATGGTATTTATGCTTCCCCTTTGCTCTATTGTATCGTCAACCGTTGAGAAGAGATGTATTCGCTTGACAGGTTCAAGGACATACTCATACATGCCCCCATTTTTTAGAAACTCATCAAATTCAATCCCCATGTAAGCTTTTACTATGGGGGCAATATATTTACGCACCATACCAGGGAATTTAGCCTCAACTTGTTTCCAATCCGCCCTTTTGTCAAGTTTCACATAGTTCAACAATATATTGTTGGTCCAGTCCGGCTTTTTACTCAATTCCCAGGATTCCATAGATAAAATCATGTTGAAGCGGAAGTGGGAATTGTGGGGTGGATCTTCTGCAATTCCTGTAATAATACAGGCACGGCCT
>JAHEGY010000215.1 GCA_024644875.1 Cyclobacteriaceae bacterium | reverse complement strand
ATTCAATTATCCTAACAGGATATATTCCTGTCCAAAAAGTAAAGGAATTTAAGCAACATATGATGCAAATGGCTGGACGACCCGAAAGTCAGATGTTTCATTTAGATGTATTTCAGGATATGTTGCATGAAGATCAGTACCGGGTAAAATTGACGTTTAGCGATAAAAATGAGATGTTTTTATATATGAGGTCAGAAAATTACAGCATGATCTCCGGATCATTCAAAGCTTTAGGTTTATTGCGTGACCAGCGGTTTGAAAGCTTTTCAGATGTTGATGAAAGAGCAGTATGAATAGGAATTATAATTTAGATCAAAGATCAAGGTATCGAAATTCGGGTGTCGATATTTCGTTACCTCTCGTAATGTCGTTATTAAAAAACTGAAATGGAAGAAACTGAAAAAAATATCCCTTCAAATCGATTAATAGCTGGCGTAATTGTTTTTGTAGTCGGGCAGATGTCGCCGTTGTTAATTCCATTGGTTCTTTCATCTGATCTTGGAAGTGGCATAAAAACAGTTTTATCGGGCATTTTGATGATCGGTATTCCGGAATTAGCGATTATGTTATCTGTAATTATTATGGGTAAGGCAGGATTTGCCTTCCTAAAAAGTAAGATCGGTTACTTTTTCAAACAATATGGCCCCCCGGATACCGTATCCAAAACAAGATATACTATAGGATTGATTATGTTTATAATACCTTTCACAGTAGCCTGGCTTCTGCCCTATTTTGAACATTTAATTCCATGGTATGAAGCCTATCATTTATGGATCAATATTTCCGGGGATGTTCTACTGGTCATCAGTCTTTTTGTGCTGGGAGGCGATTTCTGGGAAAAACTCAGGAGCCTGTTTATCTATAACCAAAATCCGAATTCGGAATCGTAATAAAATAGAAAAAAGAAACTTATTAAACCTAAAGTCAATATTATGAAAATTAGAATTTTCTCATTAATCACCTGTATCGCTTTTACCTGGTCTTGTCAACCGCAAGAAAGCGAACTGAAGTCGGAAGACGATTCCTTCGCCAAATATGGACAGGAATTCAAGGGCAAAGTAGCTAAATCCTATGAAGAATCTGAGGAATGGTGGCCATCGTCGCCCAAACCCGAGTCCGGAACACCCAACGTTTTATTGATATTATTGGATGATACAGGATTTGGCCATCTGGGAAGTTTTGGCGGATTGACAGAAACAGCTAATATAGATAAGTTAGCTGCAAACGGATTGCGTTATAACAATTTTCACACAACTGCTCTATGCTCTCCTTCCAGGGCTTCCATTATGGCCGCACGTAATCATCATCGAATCGGCTTAGGATCGCACTCTTTAACTGCCATGGGATTCCCGGGATATAATGCATTCCCACCGGAAAGCGGTAAATCTGTGGCCAAACATCTTCAAAAAGCCGGATTTGTTAATTATGCCATTGGTAAGTGGGACCATACGCCATTATATGAAGTTTCTGAGACCGGTCCATTTGATAGATGGCCAAGCGGTGAGGGATTTGACCATTATTATGGATTTATGGCTGCTGATGCGGACTGTTACCGCTCACTTGTTTGGAGAGATCATTACCCAATAGAGGATTGGGAAGGGAAAAAGCAATATCACTATATGGAAGCTATGGCTGATGAAGCCATTCGAAATATAACCAGCCACATTTCTACTGCGCCTGACAAACCTTTTATGATGTTCTGGGCCCCGGTGGCCATGCACTCCCCCCATCAAGCCCCTCAGGAATATATTGATAAGTATAAAGGGAAATTTGATATGGGTTGGGATAAAGCCCGTGAGATCATTCATGCGAAACAACTGGAGTCGGGCATAATTCCTCCAGGCACCAAACTTACTGAAAGAACAGCAGAAATTCCTGCCTGGGAAGATCTGAATGATGGAGAAAGAAAATTGTATGCCCGCCAAATGGAAGTTTTTGCTGCTATGCTGGATCATGTGGATGACCAAATCGGGAGAATGGTGGAATTACTTGAAAAGACTGACCAGCTGGATAATACTATAATTTTTGTGACGGCTGATAACGGGTCTTCAGGAGAAGGTGGTCTAACAGGAAGTTTTAATGAAACTTATGTATTGAATGGACTACAAACACCCTTTGAAGCTAACATGCAGCATTATGAAGGCTGGGGCGGGCCAGATACTTATCCGCATTTTCATGCCGGATGGGCATTGGCAGGTAATACACCTTTTCAGTATTTTAAACAAATTGTACACAGAGGAGGGATCCAGGATGCCCTGGTAGTCCACTGGCCGGCTGGTATCAAAGCAAAAGGTGAGATCAGGAATCAATATCATCATATTACTGATATCGGGGCTACTATACTTGATGTTACAGGCACTCCGTTTCTTGAAGAATTGGACGGAGAAGAGCAAATGTCTTTGGATGGAAAAAGTATGGCCTATTCCTTTAATAATATTGATGCACCTACTAACCACCCAGAACAGTACTATGAACTATTTGGAAATAGGGCTATATATAAAGATGGTTGGAAAGCAGTTACCATTCACGCAAACCGAATGCCCTGGGAATTGAACAAGGTTTCTCCATTTGATGAAGATGTATGGGAATTGTACAACATCAATGAGGACTTTTCAGAATCAAACAACCTGGCAGATCAGCATCCGGAGAAATTGGAAGAACTCAAAACAAGGTGGGAAGAACTGGCCTGGGAAAACAATGTGTTTCCATTGTATGATGACATGGTCATGCGTATAAGTAAACAACAGGATAACCTATTTGGTGATCGAAAAGAATTTGTTTACTGGTATCCGGGCGCCCAACGCATTGCAGAAAAAGCCTCTGCTCCAGTAAAAGGCAAATCACATTCAATTGAGACTACGCTCAACCTTACAGGAAAGGAAGAAGGCGTGATTGTTGCCTGTGGTGGATTTACTGGTGGATATACCCTGTATATTAAGGACAATAAGGCTTATTATGATTACAACTACTATAATGGTCTGTATTATAATCTTGAGTCACCTAAACTGGGAACAGGCGAAGTACATATAAAATTTGATTTTGTTGAAAAGGGCAGCCCGAGACGTGGCATCCCCGGTGGTGTTGGATCTCTACTCATTAATGGTAAAAAAGTGGATGAGAATACCTTTGAAGAAATGCACATATCAACTTTCTCATTATCTGAAACCTTCGATGTAGGCATCGATAATGGAACACCGGTATCGAATAAATACAGGGTGAAGAACCATTATGCGTATACAGGGGAGCTTGATAAAGTAGTAGTCAGGTTAACAGATAGCGAAAATAATTAGTTGATATTCAATGGATGTCATCAACATCTTTAAGCCCCTTACATGGAGTTCAAGATGGTAATCAAAAAGGGCGGTTAAGCAGGCTGATCCTTGAAGGAGATTCAAATATGAAAAACACCATGCTTATTGTCATCATCATTTCTTTGGGACTGGTGACCTTTACGGCCAGCGCTCAGGAAGAAGCACATTCTAAGAAACATAAGCACAATGATGGATTTCATAGAATGACCATGATTGCAGGATATGCCTTTATTGATAACTCTTTTACAGAAGAATCCGATGATATTCTTATCGTTCCTGCTTTTGGGTTGAATTATGATTATTTGTTTAGAGGGTTGTGGGGATTTGGCTTGCATACCGATATCCTGTTGCAACAATTTAAGGTTGAGGAAAAAAAATCCAGTGAAGTACTTATTCGTGAAAATCCAATTGCTGTATGCGGTATGTTTTTATATAAACCCCATCACAGGTGGACATTTTTTTCCGGCTATGGAATTGAATTCGAAAAACATGAGAACTTTCAATTAGTCAGAATAGGAGCTGAATATGGCATTGAATTACCAAAAAACTGGGAACTGGGATTTTCTTTAGAATTTGATTATAAGCCAGAAGCGTATAACAGTTTATTGATCGGTATTGGGTTTAGCAAATTGTTTAGAAAAGTATCAAAATAGGGTCAAATGACACAGATCATAAAGTATCTTAAATCAATTCCATTCGCTGCATATTCAGACTTGGCATATCCCCAGGAGCTGGAATCTCCGTTAGTGATGAATTTTCATATAGGAGTGATTTTCCATGAATTGGGGTATA
>JAHEGY010000214.1 GCA_024644875.1 Cyclobacteriaceae bacterium | reverse complement strand
CAATTTCTCCATAAAAAATCTTGTAATCTAAGGCCCATATTCTTCTTCTCCAGAGATTTACTTTTAACAAACCCATTTATCATTTGAATTTTCGTTAACCACCAGCTTTTCGGTTTCAAAGTAATAGTTGATAAATTTGAATATCTTATATTCCCAATCTCTTCAACCATTTCATTTTTCTCATCTTTAAATTTATCCCAATAACTTTGAAAGGATCTGCTGCTTTTCTCAAATCCTGGATCCTGCTGAATATCTGAAAGTTCTTCTGTTATGATCTCCTTTCCAACTTCATTGCTAAGCAATTCAGCAAATCGCTCCATTTGGTAGGCTTTGACCCAGGATTCAAAACTTTGATCGTTTTGATCATTTATCTCTTGAAATAAATTAATTAGACCATCATCAGTTGATTCAATATTATCATCGGAAACCTTCAACCATTTTGCAGCCAGTAGTAACACTGAATCGGGAGGCCAGGTATGCCCTCCGTTAAAGAAAAAGATACCTGTTCTATTCGATCTTTTATTTATTTGAAAATCAAGATCCAGCATTTCATAGAAGTTCATGTCCGTAATTCCCGTTATCCCCACATATTGAAATCCCATATCATCAGATAATTTCATATTTGAAGGAAGACCCGCTCCGCACCCAATCACGGCATTAACCCTATTTTTAAAATATGTTGATATTCTGAATGTGGCCCTTGAACCACCGGAAAAACCACTCAATATTACATTGGAAGTGTCATAGGAAAACCTTTGTTTGCTGTCACTCAATACATCATTGAAAACGGAAAGATTGATATCTATTGGACCATTTTTAGAGTTTTTCGAGCAAATCAACATGATATTCAACTGATCAGCTATCAGTTTAAACTTGCCGATTGCCCAATCACTTCGGCCGGCCGGGTCAAGTATATAGATCATTTTACCACGTGAAAATCCTTCAGGCTGATAAACCGAATAGGTCACTTCAGGATTTTTGACAGAGGTTATTTTGTGAAATTTTGCCTCCTGAGAAAAGCACTCAGGAAGGCATATTCGATAAGCAAAAATGAATAAAATGAAAGTTTTAATGACTGCTTTTATCATCCCGTTCATCGGGCAATATCATTATAAACAAATAAATTTCAAAATCAGGCAAGATTGAAAAGTGACCATGCCTACTGGGATTCTGGATTCTTTATCCAATTGAAAACTTTTCTGCCGAAAATTGCCTTCCTCTATTAAAAGCTACTCTTCATCTACTATCGAAAGATCAGAAAAGTGAATTGACTATCCTTATACTGAAATACAATTCACAATTTATGCAAAAAGAGCTTTTTACTTGAGTTTCTTTGTATCATTTTAAACTGATCTTAAGGTTTTGAAATCTACCATATCGCCAGGAATGAAAGGTATTAATTATCTCTAAACCTTTAACTTGAATCAATTCACTTTATGTTGAAGTGAACTTTATCGGGCAGGGAATTCTTCTAAATTCCAGGAATTCAACACGTGTTCAGGGTAGTTTCAGGAATTGTACCGGTTGTGTCCACGCTGTTTCGAAAAATAGGTCTTCTATAGGATTGTCGTGCTTTTTTGATGAAGTGATTTTACATCTTGCATAAAGAATTTCATCCGTTAATTCAAAACTGGCTTTATCTCCTTCAACAGACATTAATATTTCGGGTTCAGACTTTCCTTTTTTACATCCGATGAAGGAGATCCTGTAAGAAATTCCTGCATCTTTTTCGACTTCTATGTTAAGCGTATTGTTATTTAAATTGAGATTTTTTAATTCAACACCCGTACTTGCATAAAACTGACCTTCCTCCATGGCATTAATAATTGAAGCAGGATTCAGCGAATCGGCATTCACCATGATCCAGCCCCTGCCTGCATTACTCCATTTACTGCCTTTTACATGATAATGATGGGAGTCATCCGTGGCAAGCCCATACATTAGTGGTTTATTGTTTTCAATATATGCTATATTGATCAGATCCCACATCAGTTCAGTTGATATATGATCTGAATCACCTGAGTTATTCACTGAAGGGTGGCCATTGTATACCTCAAAAAACTTTTCATTTCTTAAGGCAATCATATCATCAAGACTTATCGCATGACCAAAGTTCGGATGGTTGATATGTGGGATCATGGGCGTATTCAGTTCATCCCTTTGTTTTATTGCTGCATCGATATTATTTTGGAGCACTTCAACTACGCTATTGCCTCCCTGGGGATCTATTTTCTTTTGAATATTGGTCACATTCATATGTAAGGGTTTGTTTTCAAAGTGATCTGAAACTTCTTCAGATTGAATAATCAGGAATTTTCCTTCCTCTTCAAAACGGCCCCTGTATTCCACAAATGTTTTTAGTTTTACATGTATCTGGTTTGATGAATCCGTTTCGTAATTAACCCAGTCAGACCCGTAATCCTCAAGATAGTTTTCAAATGCCTTCTGATATATTGAATCTTGTGAAATCGCCACCCATTTATCACTTTCAGCTAAAATGTTGTGATCGGATAAGGCTATAAACTGATATCCGTTTGATTTATACCAGTCCATAATCACTTCCGGAAATTCATCACCATCACTCCAGTAGGAATGTGTGTGTAGATTTCCTTTGAACCATTGTTTTTCTGACGTTGATTTCTGGTCAGCACAGCCGGCAATTAGAAGTAGTGATAAGAGAATGATTGATTTTAAGTAATACATTTATATAGATTTAATGACAATAAAATTACAGGGTTTGAATATTTTACAATTTTGAATCCGATCCTTCTATATATCGATAAACTCCTTCAAAAATACTTTGCCTATGATCAATGCTTTTAATTATTCCGGGAAATGACTTGATTAAGGGAAAGCAAATATAAGACTAAGTGCTTATTATTTCACAGTTTTAGGTCATCTCCATTGAAATTTATTCTCTGCTTAAGTTTTGTGTCAGCAGTATTTCCATCACACGTTTCAGAAATTCTTCTTTTTGTATGGACATACCAATTTCACAATTAGGTTCTTTACTTTCGTCGATAACTGTATACCCACCCTCAATTACTTTTATATGCGCCTTTCGCGTTGTGTATAACTCAGGCCATAATAGCATACCCACAGCTACTACGTCGTGCAGAACGGGATCCGGGTGGGCATAAGATTCATATCTCCAAAGGGTATACAGGGCACTCAAGGCATTTGTCAATGGTGATTGTCGCATGATCAATTTATTCCTATAAGCTTCATCCAGTTTTACATAGGTTGTTACGTCAAGGCCGGCATAGGTAATATCTGCACCACTATTTACAAGCATCCTTGCGGCTTCTTCATCACCCCTGACATTCCACTCTGCACTCGGGATAGGACCTGTATCATATCCCATGTAATACGAACCGAACATGGAATATACGTGTTTAGCAAGCTTTAACGCATCAGGATCTTTTTTCAAAACATCCATGATATTCGGAACAGGACCTACTGTGAACAGAATGATCTCATCAGGGAACTTGCGGAGATTTTCAATGATAAAATCAGCTGCATTTTTATTAATCGGCTTTACGGTTTCAAATCCTTCTGCCCAATGAAACTGAGAGGAAAAATAATTTTCGGTTTTTCTGCCAACAACGACCGGAATGTCTTCCATACCTGTTTCATATAACATTTTACAGGCGACCTGTGCCCTTTTTGGCGTATCCCCCTGGTCCATCACGAATCCCAATACTTCAAATTCCGGGCTGGCAAGAATTAAAGCCACGGCAAAAGCATCGTCGATGTCACCTCCCAGGTCGCAATCAAAGATTATCTTTTGTTTTTCCTGGGAAGACAGGTTTAATGAAATAAAACTAAGTAAAACGATAAGAAAATATTTAGCATTCATGATTTTATGGATTTTATCAAACGGCTGACTTTTGGATTAATATGAATTAGGATTAAATCAGACCGAATGTATAAAAGTAATATTAGGAATCATAAAATGAAATTAATTTATCTGTAAAAGGAATAGCAAATTCTTCCTATCCAAAATAAATCCTATACAGCAATTAAATAATGTACATTCCGATACAAAACTTACTGAAAATATTCCCCAGCAGGTCGTTGGCGGGGATCTCGCCGGTGATCATGCTGGGGTAATTGT
>JAHEGY010000126.1 GCA_024644875.1 Cyclobacteriaceae bacterium | reverse complement strand
ATTAGTGAATCAGACTTTAGAGATGCACTCATTGAGGCCTTACGTCCGCCCTCAGACGGTGTAATATTCTGGTCATGGGAGGCGCTGGAAGAATCTCCGGAGAAGTTGAAAGTAGTAAGAGATTATATGGAGGATAACTTCTGATTGCTTGGGCAAGGCACCCATTACTCATACTTGATGACATCAATAGGATTCTGTATACTGGATTTTATAGTATGATATCCTACAGCTAAAAAAGCTATGAGTAAGATCATAAAGGATGCAAGCCCGGGTGAAGTTACTCCGATATTTACCCGGTATGCAAACTTTCCAAGCCAGATATTCATAATATATATTGATACCGGGATACCAATAAACAAAGAAACACTAAGAATTTTAAGATAGCTTATCAGTAATAACTTAAGTATATTGAGGCTGTTTGCGCCTGCCACCTTACGGATCCCGATCTCCCTGGATCTTTCCTGTGCAGTACCCCAGGAAAGCACAAATAGTCCAAAACAGGTTATCAGGATGCTTATAATCGCTGAAGTGATAATGATCTTACTCAAAACCAGGTCATTTTTGTGCTTCCTTACCAGTTCATCGCTCATGAGCAAATATTTAAATGGATAAGAAGGATAAACCAGGTTCCAGTATTTTTCAAATTCCGGTAGAATATTCCCAATTTGAGAAAGATCTGTTTCTGCCAGTAAAGTACTTGAAAAACTGCCGATTGATATTATAGTAGGTGGGATATCCTGTTTCAGGGAAGAAATGTTGAAATCTTTAACCACTCCTGATATATATTCATCTTTTGTTCCGGGTATTATTTCACCAATTGGCTCATCGAAATCAAAATATTTAACAAATGCTTCATTAATCAATTTTGCTTTAGAATTCTCTATGGAAGGCATTTCCCCGGATAGCAGTTCAATTCCGAGGGTTTCCAGAAAATGCTCATCTCCTATAAACAGATAGGGCGTATAGAATTCTTCATTCTCAAGGTCATATCGAAGGATCATATTATCAGATATGGGATTTCCACTCCCCAGGGAACTCTGATTAATTCCGGGAATGGTTTTAACGTAGTTTTGAAGGACTTCCATCTGGCCCATATCAGTTCCTCTGGGAGCCCTGACTTCAATAATGTTCCGGTTAAATCCCAGTGGTTTCTCCTGAATGAAATTGGTCTGGCGTATTATGGTAATTGTACAAACCAACAAGATGACAGATATTACAAACTGAAATCCTAACATATATCGGTTGAATCCTGATTTTAATGGAGACCTCTGATTGAATATGCTTACCGGATTGATACTGAACATGTAATTAGAAAGCTTCAATATGACAAGAATAGCTATGACCAATATTACAACCCCTGCCAGAAGAACGATTCGCAGATCGGACAAATAATTTATAGTCAGATCAGTAGCAATAACAGCATTGAACCAGGGTAAAAAAGTATAGGTGATAAGCAGAGAGAGACAAAAGGAAATTATTATATAAACAGATACTTCAAAAATTGCTGTCAAACGGAATACGGAAAGTGTTGCCCCCAGTACTTTCTTCATGCCAAATTCCTTCCATCGTTTCAGGAAGGCATTAAAGAACAGGTTGAGAAAATTAAATCCCGCGAGTGCCAATACCGTGATTGTTATGGCCCAGCTGATCCATAAAAATAGTTTTCCTCTTGCTTTTGAAAAACTTCTGGTATTCCCTTCATCAAAATATACATCCTGAAGGGATTGAAGATGATAAGTGATCTTACCCGGTCCAAGGAGGCCTGGCATTGATGGGTCATTATTTATTTTTGCCTCAAATTCTTTCACATTAATACCTTCCTTTAACAGGATATACATAATCCCTGAACGTTTATCTTTGAAATCGTCATAATAAACGAACCCATCAAATACAAGGTGGCTGTTTTCGATTGACCTCTCAATAATGCCGGAAACCTCAAGGGGAGTTTTCAATGAATCAACAACAATATTTAAAGATCTGGAGACTGGCGAATAACTGTTGAATATCAATCTTGAACTTTCTTCAGTTAAGATCATTTTATCCGGGCCTATTGAATAATCAGGATTGCCTTCAAGCAGATCGAAATCAAATATTTTAAGAAAAGAACTATCAGTCAGGAGTATGGTAAGATCATGAAAATTATCCTGGGATCCATCTTTTGAGATTCCCTTGTATCTTAGGGTATTGAGCATGGTTGTTGCTTCAATTTCAGCATAATTTTCTTTCAGATATTCTGTTTGACCTGATTCCATATAGCTCACCATCCCATGGCGCCCGAATGGGTCCTCGCATACCAGGCGAAATATTCTGTCTTTATTGGAATGAAAAGAATCTGTATTCAATTCGCGAAATGTGAAACCTATCAATACATTGGAGATCACAAAGCCAAGGGCAAGGCTTAATATAATAGCTATTGAGTAGATTTTGTTCTTGAAAAAATTTCTCAGGCTGAGTAAAAAAATATGTTTGATCATATTAAATCAAAGATAACAGATACTTAAAAGTAAAACAATAAACTATTTACCTCCTGATTCATGCTTGATTTTCAAGATATTTTTTAATAAGATTTTCTGAACTCGCAATGGTTTTAATGGTCCAGTCCAGCTGAAGCTCAAGTTGTTCCCGCTCGGTGATTTTCCAATTAATTTCCGATCGATGCAATCGCCTGGTGAGGTTGTACAACAGCAAAGCACCGGCAACGGATATATTATAACTTTCGGTAAATCCGTACATAGGTATTCTGATATATCCATCGGCTTTATCAAGAACCTGATCTGTCAAACCTTCCTTCTCACCACCCAGGAAAAAAGCTGACCTTTTTGATATATCAAAATCATCTGGTGAGTAACCCGAAGCGTGGGGTGACGTGGCTATGATTTGATATCCTTTATCTTTTAGTTGTGAAATACATTCGCCTGTATTATTTAAATGATCATCGTAAATATTCACACTCACCCATTTCTCGGCTCCCTTTGAGATGTTTTCAGAGATCTGGTATTCATTTTGGTTTTCAATGATGTGAACATCCTGTATGCCAAAACAATCTGCTGTTCGAATGATGGCACTTGCATTTCTTTCCTTGAAAACATCCTCCACGGCAAGTGTAAAATGGCGTGTACGAAATTTAAGTACCTCCCGGAACCTGCTACTTCGCTCTTCCGTCATGTATTGCCTGAGGTACTGCAGTAGTGCTTCCTTATCTTCTATCTGATCCAGATACGTATCTATCTTATTCATTCTTTAATATATCATAACAGGTTTTTCTTATCAACTGCCATACTTCCTGAAGATGTTCCTTTTCAAGGTAAGTCTGACCCGCTACCAGGCGAATGACATAAGTGCGTCCGATCCTGGTATGGGTAAGGAATGTTTCCCCTGTGGCATTAATTTTCTGAAGGATCTTTTCATTCATGGTATTCAGAGTGGTTTCGTCGTTAATACTGCCGGGATGAAACCTGAAACAGATCATATTCAGTGGATTCTCTGTCATGAGTTCAAATTCAGGATCATTTTTAATTTCTATGATCAATTCCTGAACCATATCAATATGATTTTTAATCCGGTTTTTTAATTCTACAACCCCAAAGTTTCTAAGAACAAACCAGAGCTTCAAGGCCCTGAACCTTCTGCCCAGCTGTATACCCCAATCCCGGTAATTATTCACGTTCTGATCGACCTGTGTTTTCAGGTATTCCGGCATTATCGAGAAGGTACGGATAAGCACATCCTTGTCCTTAACATAATAGGCGGAAAGATCAAAATTGGTAAACAGCCATTTATGCGGATTGAAAACATAACTATCGGCATATTCAAGGCCATCAGCCATCCACCTGTATTCCGGAAGGACCAGCGCTGATCCGGCATATGCCGCATCCACATGGAGCCAGATGCCGTATTGCTGTGTGATCTCAGCAATTTTACTCAGGGGATCAATGGCCATAGTACCTGTACTTCCTATGGTCGCGACCACACAAAGTGGTTTTTTCCCTGAATTGATGTCTTCAAGGATGGCATTTTCTAGGTTTTCCGGCTTCATTGCTAGTTTTTCATCCACTTCAACTTTAACCAGGTTTTTATCTCCCATGCCAGCTATCCGTATGGCTTTATCAATAGAGGAGTGTGTTTCGGTGGAGCAATATATCCTGTATTTCTCCTTACCACTAAAGCCTTCTTTATTGATCTTGAAATTACTGGTTTTTTCCCTGGCGGATAAAAATGCACAAAGTGTAGCGGTGGAAGCAGTATCCTGGATAACCCCTTCAAAATGTTCAGGGAGGCCCATGATATCTTTCAGCCAAACCATCATTTTTTCTTCAAGTTCAGTAGCTGCCGGTGAGGTCTCCCAGATCATGCACTGGGTGGCAAGGGTAGCAGTAAGCATTTCAGCCAAAACGGAGGGATAACTGGAGTTGGCCTGGAAGTAGGCGAACCACTTAGGATTTTGCCAGTGTGTAATTCCTGGCATAATTATATTCTTAAAATCCTCAAAAATTTCAGACATGGGTTCACCCTCCTGAGGTGCTTTATCCGGGATTTTTTTGAGGATATCCCCCGGATTTACATTTGATTTTACAGGATACTTGTCTATCGAATGGTAATAGTCCGCCATCCAATCAACCATCTGGTGTGCATGTTTCCGGAATTCTTCAATGCTTATCATATGCTAAAAAAAATTAAAGAATAAATATACAATCTATTCAGGCATGTGACAACATCACCAATTCCTTATGTGGTTAAACAAAAAAAAATCCCGCCGGCACTGCCGGAGCAGCACATTGGCGGGAATCTATCAAACAAATACCCAACAACCTAGGGTGCAGGTATAAGTACTGCGTCAATTACATGAATTACACCGTTAGTTCCCAGAACATTAAGGAATTCAGAAGAAGCCAGGTTAGCAACGCCATCTGATCCGTCTGTGATGGTACCAGCTTCAGCGTCGATCGTAATATCTCCGTTCAACGTTGGTACAGCTCCGGATTCAAGATCTGAAGAAAATACTCTTGGAGTAGCGATTACATGGTGCTGAAGAACAGCAGTCAGTGTTGCTAATGGAATATCGTCTACTGATCCTACACCAAGTGCAGTGTACAATGCTTCAAATGCTGCATCGGTCGGGGCGAATACGGTAAAAGCACCTTCACCACTTAATGCTGCAAGTAGATCAGGATCTTCACCAGATGTCCGTGCTAAGGCAGCTACCAATTGTGTAAACTCATCAGGGTTGAAGCTAATGGCAATATCAACAACATTAGATGATGGTGGTATCAGTGTCCTGTTAATAACGTGAACAACTCCATTTGATCCATCGATATCTGTTGCCGTAACTTCAGAGTTCCCATTGATGTATACGCCGGAACCTTTGTTTGTGAGGTAGAAATCTCCACCCAGTGATGTAACAGCAGACGCACCTGTACCTGTCGTTGGTAGATCAGCGGCCATTATTGTCGCATCAATCACATGGTATGCTAAAACTGCATCCAAGGTAGCCTGATCAGGCAATTCTATTATACCAGCTGCTACAAAAGCATCATTGGTCGGTGCAAAGAGTGTTAATCCCTGCTCACTTGGACCGCTACTCAGCAGCAATGAAAGTATACTAGGATCAGCAGCTTGAACTGCAGCGATCAGCGTCGTGAAGTCCTTGTTGAAATAGGCTGGAGCTACAATCGTTCCAACTATTGGTACGATTGACGGCGGAACCATTACATCTTCCATGATATGGACTACACCGTTGCTTGCAACTACATCCGGCGATAAAACTTTAGAGTCACTGATAAACACGTCACTTCCGTCTATGGTAACAGTAACATCCTCTCCTCCTAAAGTTGCTGCAGTTTGTCCGTCAGACAAATCAGCAGAAAGCAAAGCAGCTGTTGAAATTACATGATATTCAAGAACATCTCTCAAGACTTCCTCTGGAATATCATCCAGGCCTGTCTGACCTATTACACCTAAGAATGCTGTGAAAGCATCATTATTCGGTGCAAATACTGTATAAGTTCCTTCATCACTTAAGGCTTCTACTAAATCAGGATAGAGCGTAAGTGCTTCAACCAGAATGCTGAGATCAGGTGTTCCAGCAGCTATCTCTACAATATTCTGCTTGGGAAGTTCGAAACCTTCCGGGAATAATACTTCATTAATTATATGAACTACACCGTTAGATGCCTCGTTATCGGCTGAAGTGACTGTTGCAGAACCATTAAGTGTTACAGTTCCAGAAACAGAAACCTCTATTGTTTCACCGTTAAACAAGGTAGTAACAGGTCCATCTGTAAGATCAGAAGACATTACATTACCACTTACTACATGGTATGTCAAAAGATCTGCTAAAACAGTTGGATTAGCCAATAAGGTTTCTAATGCTCCATCTGGTAACGCTTCAAACGCCGCGTTCGTAGGAGCAAATACTGTAAAAGGTCCTGGACCTTTCAATGTTGATGTCAATCCGGCAGCATCAATAGCAGCTACCAAAGTACTTAGGTCAGGTGTTGCCTGAGCCAACTCGACAATATCCTTATCCGGTGTGGGTGTGGGATCATCATCGTCATCTTTACAACCTGCAAAAGTGATCAGAGCTAATGCCATGAACACTAATAGCATACTTTTAAAATGTGTTTTTAAATTTTTCATAAGTTTATTTTTAATATTGGACATTTGTTTATAGAGATTAAAGACATTTATTCCTAAATGATCTCGCTACCCTATAAACGGGGATGCTTCAATAATGTTTAATAAAAATATAAAAAAATTAAACAAAAAATTAAAAAACAATGATTTTGAGGCGTTAAAGACTATTATAACTTAAAAAAAATTAAACAAAAATATTGAGACAAGCAGAAGTTATACTTTATTCAGGACCTTTAAATCACAAATAACCTCTGGAAAAGTAAAAAAATCTCTGATGCACTATGGATCAGGTTGGAATAGACTCACATTGGAATCTGAACTATCCTCTTTCTGTTTATTATAATTCGACTGTCACAGTTCTACTACCTCTGCCCGCTGAATTGAAAGCTTTCAGTTTTACGGATCCACTCAACTCAATGCGACCTTCATAAAGGCTGGAAGTATTATCCGGTTCACTTCCATCTGTGGTATACCGAATGGTAAAACCCGGGAAAGAAGTATTGGCTTCCAGTTTCCCATCTATGATATCTGCACCAGGAGGGGCTATTCTATAATGATATCCTCCGAAAATATGGTCTAACCTAGGAAACTCACTTTGAGCGAGGGTGTTCGCAAAGACATTCCAGGCCAGGTCGAGCTCAGCATCCCGCTTTGAAACATTCTCAATAGACGCCCAGGAAGGTGTTCCCTGCCAGGCCCTTTCGGCTAATCCCAGCATTTTAGGCAGACTATAATATTCAAGCATATCCTGACCCTTGATGGTCTCGCTCCAGAGTTGTCCCTGCAGACCCACTATATTGTTAATACCTTCCTGAGTAAGTCTTTCCAGATTCGCAAAATCCTTATGCGGATCAAATTCATGACCCATCGTATTGACCTTGATGGATTTGTACAGGTTGTATGGGATAAAACTGAAAGCTTTTTTGGTATCGTTGAATCCACCCCAGTATCCACCTGGTTCTTCAGGGTCCTTGTTATAACCAAAGTCAAAATAGAAGTTGTTGACGTTGCATAGAATTACAGGATAACCACCATTGGCCAGCCTGTAGCCCAGATCCTGGTTCCCCCAGATGCTGTTCCATACATAAGGGATAACATTTTTCCCGGCAAATTCCGGATTAGCTTCCCAGGTACCATCCTCGAAGAATGTCATGGCTATTTCCTCCCAGCCGGCTATGGCCAGGTTTCGTTCTTCAAGAATTTCCACAATCCTGCCAAAAAAATATGCCTGCAGATTCCTGAAATTAGCTATCTCAGGATTCTTCTCCAGGAGATCCTTACATAAAGGCGATTTTTCCCAGGATCCGAGAGGTACCTCATCACCCCCCGTATGAAGAGTTTTTAAGGTCAGACCAGCTTCTTCATATATCTCTATAATGTCATCCACAACGGTCTCATAAAAGGCATATGGAGCATCTTTACACACACAAATAATATTATCATCATATAATTGAGCTGATGAATACTCTGACTGGTCATCAGGATCTGAAAGCAAATACTTTTCAGCTTCTTCCTTTTTCCCTTCTTCCATCAACTTTCTATACCTGTATTCCATTGCCTTAATTGCTGCCCGGGCATGTCCAGGCATATTTACCTCAGGGATCACTTCAATATGTCGTTCTGCTGCATATTGTAAAATTTCGATAAAATCCTGCCGGGTATAAAATCCGCTGCCATAAGAAATGTCAGGGTCCGGGAAAGCTCCTGATCCGTAAGCCGGTGCGAGGTATTCAGAATCATCCAATGTATGCCCCCGGAAGGCACCAATTTGTGTTAATTCAGGCAATTCCTCAATCTCAAGTCTCCAGCCTTCATCTTCAGTTATATGAAAATGGAAGAAATTCATCTTGTAGTATGCCATGATATCCAGGAACTTCATAACCGTTTCTTTTGTCTGGAAATTTCTTCCTACATCGAAATGCATTCCACGATATCCGAATGCAGGGGCATCTGAGATCTCAACTCCTTCTAGCTCAATGCTGGACTTCTGAGAGGAAAACAGCTCAAGAGGCATTAAGGCGATAAGGCTTTGTGTTCCATAGAATACGCCTGCTGCATCGCTGCCTGTGATGATCACTCCTTTATCCGGATGTATTTCAAGCGTATAGGCTTCCTTCTTAACTCCGTTAACCTCAACCTTGCCGGTTTTTAAACATATGATATTCGGACCAGAGACCTCGCTTTCCATAACCATAGGCTTTTTACCCGTTAGTTTGTAAATGCGATCTGCGAGGAGAGAAGCTTCACTTTTTAGAACCGGATCATAGTGGATCATCAGGTTTTCGCCCAGTGTTACAATCCCTTCATTTTTTGATATTTGATAAGGGGATGGGATGATTGGTATTAGTTCATTATTATTTAATAGGGTTAGCTTTTTATTCTGATCAAACTGCCATTCGGCGGTAGGTATGGGTGTCTGATCATCGCGATGCCTGTTTATCTGCTCCGGTCTGGTAAAAGGAAGGATCTCGATATCATTCACCGGAACTCTGCTGATTTCATTTCCATTCGTATCATTATAAACAAAGTAAACGCCTGATGGGGTATCGGATTTCTTAATTATCCAGGCCTCGCCCTCAAATGGAATTTCAATTGTTTCTCCGGGTTCCAGCTTAAATTTTTCGGTGGGTTCCATTTTAAAAAAATCACCGTTGACATGCACTATCCTGACGATGTCAGGAACCGATTCAGCAATTGGCAACCTGGTCACCATATTATAATACATAGTCCAGCCACTACTTCCTAATGGGGTCTGACTATTATTCTTCAGAATAAATTTTGAAAGAAATTTCGCACTTTCTGCGATGTCGTTGCTTACCAGTTCAAAAGAAACCTGGATGTCGCCCTCTTTCGGGACCATATCCTCACTCTTTTCTTTGATTGAGCAAGCCCATGTACCGAGGATGATCAATAAAACCGGAACTAAAAAAGTAAATTTTTTCATCAGATTATGATTTAATGAATGTGATACAGTTTTAATAAAAATTAGTAGATTCGAGGTCATACAATATTATCACTGTTTTTATTTTATTTGAATTTTTCTGCAACTAATTTTTTTTTATGAGTGATTTATCCGTTTCCAAACAGATTTCATCACAGAGGCTGATATCATTGGATGCACTCAGAGGATTTACAATCGCAGCCATGGTGATTGTAAATGATCCGGGATCATGGGATGCTGTTTATGCACCCCTGTTGCATGCAAGCTGGCACGGGATAACAGCGACCGATCTGATCTTTCCTTTCTTCATTTTTATAGTGGGTGTGTCCATTTCCTTTGCCTATACCAAACGTATGGAAGCTAAAGTTCCCCAAAAAGATATGTTCAAGAAAATATTATGGCGGGCCTTCAAGATATATGCTGTTGGTATTTTTTTATGGGTTTTCAAACGATTTGACTTTATCGAATTTCGTTTGCTGGCCGAGATCCGATGGGTAGGTGTTTTACAAAGAATTGCCATAGTATTCCTGATAGGAGCGCTCATATTCCTGAACACCGACTGGAAAAAACAAATTGGGATTGCTGCAGCTTTACTCATAGGATATTGGTTGATCATGGCTCTGGTGCCGGTCCCTATTGATGAAGTAATACAGCATGCCCTGGCCTCGGGAACAGTTCTGTCAGCAGAGGGTGAGATCGCCATAGGTGAAATAAAACAATTATCTGAAGGATTTATTACGGCTAATTTTGAGCCAGGCACAAACCTTGCAGCATGGCTGGATAGGGCATTGATACCAGGATACTTATGGGAGAAAACTTGGGACCCTGAAGGATTACTCAGTACTATTCCAGCGCTTGTAACGGCCATCATTGGAATGCTGGTTGGCCGGATCATATTAACCGTAAAAGAACCTTACAGAAAACTATCCTACCTTTTCTTTACCGGGTTCTCCCTATTACTTTTGGGTGAGTTGTGGAGTTACATTTTTCCTGTAAATAAGAACCTCTGGACAAGCTCATTTACTTTATTTACGGCCGGACTGGCAACGATGGGTCTGGCAGCATGTATTCTGATAATAGATATCTGGGGGTATAAAGGATGGACAAGACTTGGAAGGGTTTATGGGGCCAATGCTATCACAGCATATGTCCTGGCTGGAATGCTAACTCTTGTTTTTTACAGCGACAGGTTTTTGGGCGTTTTTTTAAATAGAACTTTTATGGAAGCCATGACCGGAATAGGTCTGCCGGATAAGTTCGCATCTTTTATGTATGCCGTTATGTACATGCTGATCATTTACATTCCGACATATATCTTATACAGAAAGAAGATATTTATTAAATTATAACCAATAAACTTGAAATAAACTCATTATTAATCATTCTTTAGACATTCTTGCCTTCCGGTTATACCACAATATAATGGAAGAATCCATTAAAAAATCAAGTAGAAGGTGATCCAATTGTTTGTCCATATTCCAGATCACTAAGGTATCCATCAGGCCAGCAACATCGTTTCACAGGTTTGAAATGGTTCCTGTCAATTTCGAGTCCACAGGTTCCCAGAGTTCTATTTTATTCCCCTCAGGATCCATGATCCATCCGAACTTTCCGTATTCATATTCCTCCATCTCGCCAATAACTTCAACCCCTTCTTCCTTCAATACTTTCAACAGTTTTTCAAGGTTCTCAACCCGGTAATTGAACATAAAATCCTTATGACTGGGTGAAAAATACTTGGTAGTGTCTGAAAAGGGGCCCCACGCTGTATATCCCTTATGGTCTGGATCATCATGCTCCCTCCAGATGAAAGCCCCTCCGTACTGGTCAGATTTAATACCCAGGTGGTCATCATACCATTTTTTTACACTTTCAGGGTCTTTACATTTAAAAAAGATGCCCCCGATACCTGTTACGCGTTTCATATAATTCGAATCTATTGGTTTTCCTGAAAATACATTATCTCAACCCGTTGAGGTGTGAGGAATTCTGTAAATTAAGCATAAATGTTTTCTGATCCAACCTATACTCGGACTCTTAAGGATTAGCTTGAACAGGCAAGAGGCTAATCCAGGATTTTGACTTTTGGTTTTCTGGTATCGGTGGATTTCTGCATGCTCCTGATGATATTGTCCAGCATATTGATGGCTGAAATAATGTGCGGGCCTTTATTTAACATTATACAATCTGCCCTCTGTGCCATAGCAGCATCGGTAATTTCCGCCCTGGATGGCCGGCCTTTCTTTGCCAGGTTCTCCAAAACCTGTGTAGCCCAGATATCAGGTATATGTGCAGCTGAACATATCTTCAGGATCTCTTCCTGCACCTCGGCGAGTTTTTGCCAACCCACTTCCACGGCCAGGTCACCGCGGGCGATCATTACACCTATCGGATGCATTTGCATGGCCTTCAACAATATTTCAGGAAGATTTCTGTACCCCTGTTTGGTTTCGATTTTTAATATAACACCCAGATGAGTGCCATCAATATCTGTTAATGCATTTTTAATATCCTCAACATCTTCCGTGGTGTTTACAAAAGACACATTCACCACATCCGCGTAACTGGCTACAAATTCCAGGTCTTCCCTGTCTTTATCTGTTAATCCCCTAAGATTTAAAGTGCTTTCGGGAAGGTTGATCCCTTTATCTGCTCTGAGTGTGGATCCTTTATCGTCGGCCCAGCTAATGCGGACCACCAGTTCATCCTGTTTTTTCTCTTCAATAAATCCTTCGATCTTACCGTCATCAAGTAGAACCGGTTCTCCAACTTCTGTATCGGTAAATATTTCATGGAGAGAACAGGAAATATGAGCCGGTTTCTGAACCCTCCCATCCTCCTTGATAATGGCAGGGGCTCCCGGCCTTTCTTTCTTATGGATGATCAGCTGGTCGCCTCTTCTCAGCAGAATTTTTTCTTCCAGGGGAATCAACTCGCCGACTATTGTTGTAATTTTTTCTTTACTTCCCTTCTTTACGATATGCAGCCTCGTCCCGGTACGGATATAGGTTGTATCGTTTGTAGTAGCCCACTTTCCTCTGAAGCTTTCCTCGATGATTTTGATCTTACGCTTTTTACCCCTCGCATCCATGAGTTGGACAACAGTACCTTTTTTCAGCTTTTGATACCAGGATTTTTCCACTGGCAGATGGGGCGTTTTTATATCCTCAGGTGGTTGGTCAGTAGGAGCGATCCAGAACCTTACGGGATTGACTACGATACCATAGTCATTTTTCTCCGGTTTTAAGCGGATCACTTTGGGACCTGTTCGCATATGTCCTGTGCGGAACTTGGGACCGCTGAGGTCCATACAGGTGCGGCATTCTTTTCCTGTCTCCAGCTTGGCCCTTTGAATATTATCGACCATCATCTTCCATTGTTCCTTGCTATCATGTGCGCAATTGATCCTGAAACAATTGATATTAGCCTTCAGAAGTCCGAGTACAAGATCATAATCGTACGCGGCATCACTTGGAAGCGTAACCATTATTCGTGTGATCCTATCTGCAATTTCCGGACCTAACAGAGAAGTAGTATTGATTTTCTGGAAATTATATCCTTCTTTGAATTTCTCTTTGGTAATATTTTGAAAGTCATTATCCGGGAAAAGGATTTTGCGGATGTTGTTAATAACTGCCTCTATACTGCTTTTAATATGACGTTCGTCCTTGGTGAGTTGTGAAATACCGAAAGATTCAAGTGTTTCTTTAATCTTTTC
>JAHEGY010000125.1 GCA_024644875.1 Cyclobacteriaceae bacterium | reverse complement strand
ATGTGGACCTGTCCTGAATGTCAGCAAAAATTTATTAATCAGAACCACCCGCATTCCTGTAATGAAAGAACGGTGGATGACTTTTTAAAAGGGAAATCTGAGCTGACCATTGAATTGTATAAGCACTTTATTCAGGAATTGCAGAAACTTGGAAAATTCAAGTTGCATCCTGCAAGATCACGGATCGCATTTGCAGCTGATATCCGCTTTGGTTACATTAACAGACTGGGGAAGAATTTTCTTGATTTAGCTCTTACTTTCAGACAACCTTATAATGACAATCTTTGCTTTTACAGAATTGGAGAAGTTCCCGGAGGCAAATATTTTCAGCACTACCTGCGAATCTATCGCAAAGAAGATGTCAATGACGAAGTAAAGAAGTTTATGAAAATGGCCATTGAATCAGGTTACAGAAAATGATTTTCGAGGTAGGAGGTAAAATTCAATTAACGAATAAAATTCACATTCTGGAAAAGAATTGACTAAGTAATTCCTTATCCATTTTTTAAAAATTATATTGGAATATTGTTTTTATGAAGAACTTAGAGAAAAATTACTATAATATAAAATCCGATCGTTTAAAGCTCGTTGAAATAGCCATAAATGACCTGGAAGAAATCCATTATCTGCATTCTAAGGCAGAAGTGGATGAATTTAATACTTTAGGCATACCCGGAAACCTCAGGGAAACCAAAGAGTTTATGCAACCCATTATCAAGGATCAGTTATCGGAAAAACGAAAACATATATGCTGGACCGTAAGAGAAATCAATAAAGGAGATTTTATCGGATTGGCAGGCCTTGTCCTCTCTGCCGATCGATTTAAAATGGCTGAGATATACTTTAAACTTTTACCCAGCTTCTGGGGGGAAGGATATGCCACTGAATTGGCAACAAGGATCTTTCGTTTTGGGTTTGAAAAATTAGATCTCCACAGGATCGAAGCTGGAGTAGCTACTGAAAATAATAAATCAATCAGGGTTCTGGAAAAACTCGGTATGACAAGAGAAGGTATCCGGCGAAAGATACTACCTATCAGAGGTGAATGGAAAGATAACTTTCATTATGCCATACTCGATGAGGAATTTAAAAATTCCTGAATATTTCTGTATTACAGAAATAACATCATTAAATAAAATGATGAAATCAAGAGCATTGACGCACATTGTATTTGGAATTCTTTTTATGATCCATACATTTAATGCGAGCAGCCAAGCAAGACAACTGAACTTACCTGTAAAGGAGTTATCTGTCCTAATTAATCACACTATGGGACTGCATTTTTTTGACTTTGCGAATGAATACAGGATTCAAGAAACACACAGGAGTTACACCCACAGAATACAGAAAAAAACACGCGCTATCAGCTAGTTAGATAAAAGTCGAACTTCTACCCGGAAAAAGCCGAACCAATTTCTTCCAGGAAAAGGATTTGACTTTTTTTAATCGGTCGCATTCCTCAATGATTCCCCGGAATTTTACCATGACAATAAAATTCTGACTTAACTAAAAAAATCATTTTCACTTCACCCACTTTATTATCATGGGTGTTTAACTATTGAATGGAAATCAAACTTATGAATAATCTCGCTATCATATTCTCTCATTTAAAAGAAAACAAAGTGTTCTATGAGATCCTGGTCTTAAACTGCACCTTAAGTTTTGATCTGCTATACTTCATTGAGAACTATGACCTGATAGAACATGGATTCGAAATCCGGGAGGATATAAATAAAGACCACAATGTACTTGATAGCTTATGTACCGATATCCACTTTAAGTCAAATAGGTATTTATCTACAACTTCGTTACAAGTATCTAAACAAACTACATTCAATAATATTTTGGAAAGGTTTCTTTTAAGCTGCAATGATTTAAAGATAAATCCAAAGATGACCTGTAACTCAATTTTGATCTTGCTGGAAAAGCAATTGGTCATTAAACTTCAGAAAAAATGAAAAATCAAATAAGGGTATAATAAACTTAAAATGTCAGTATTATGAAAACTACAATCAAACACATGAAAAACTTTATCCTGATCTTAATTTTAATTACAACTGTAAATGCACAGCATGTTCATAGTCAGGAATTAACACAAACCGTTAAGGGAAAAGTAACGGATGCGGAAACACAGGCACCTTTACCGGGGGCATATGTAATACTCGAAGGATCAGATCCCATAATTGGTGCTATAACGGATTCAGAAGGCAATTTTGTTTTAAAAGATGTCCTGATCGGAAGAAAGAGTTTCCGTGTAACATATATAGGTTATGAGGATGTTTTCTTTAATGATGTTAATGTTACGACAGGTCAGGAAGCCATTTTGAATGTGAAAATGAGGGAGGCAATTAATAAAATGGAGGAGATTGTAATCACTCCCGATGACATTCTGAGTGAGCCAATCAATTCTATGGCATCAGTCAGTTCCATGCGGCTTACAGTTGATGCTACTTCACGAATTGCCGCGGGTATTAATGATCCTTCAAGGACAATTCAATCCTATGCCGGTGTTTCATCGCTCGATGATGAAAACAATGAGATTATAGTCAGGGGGAATTCGCCTCGCGGAATGCTGTGGAGAATGGAAGGAGTAGAAATCCCGAATCCTAATCATTTCAGTGATGGAGAAGGAGCAACAGGCGGGGGTGTGAGTATTTTAAGCACCCAGGTACTGGATGATTCGGATTTTCTTACCGGAGCCTTTCCGGCTGAATATGGAAATGCTTTATCCAGTGTCTTTGACCTGCAATTACGCACTGGAAACTTTGATAAAAGAGAATATACATTTCAAGTGGGTGTTATGGGATTGCAGGCTTCTCTTGAAGGACCATTTTCCAAAAACTCAGAGGCATCCTATCTTTTAAATTATAGATATTCCACAACTTCATTTCTTAATCAAATGGGATTCGTTGTGGGTGAATCAGACATTTTCCCGGAATGGCAGGATCTATCACTGAATATCAACCTGCCCACAAAGAAATTTGGCCGGTTCAACATCTGGGGTATTGGGGGCAAAAGCAGTTCTGCTGAATTGCCTGTAGCTGATACGACTGATTGGGAGTACAGGGGTGATTCTTACGGATACGCCGAGAATCACGATCTTGCCCTTGCAGGCATAACCCATAATTACTTGTTCAAGAACAAAAAATCTTATTTAAAATCAGTTGCAACATTATCTTATACTAACAATGAGGAAGTGGAAGATTCTTTGAGTTATGATCTTGAACCAACCCTGATAAACAATGAATCAATGGTTTATAAGACCATCACTGCCAGTACAATGTTCAACCACAAGTTCAATGCAAGAAATGTAATGCGAATTGGTGCTATATATACCCATCAGGCCTTCGATCTTCTGGCATTGGACTTCAATTATGATGATAATATCCTGGAGAAGCAACTTGAACAGCAGGGAGCCACAGATAGGTTTCAGGCATATTTTCAATGGAAAATGCGAGTTGGTTCTGCACTTGAACTTAATGCAGGAGTCCATCATAATTATGTTGCCCTTACAAAGGATTACAGTGTTGAACCACGTTTTGGTGCTAAGTGGAGAATAAATGACAAACACATTCTAAGTTATGGATTTGGCGCACACAGCCGGGCGGAGGCAGCATCTATATATCTTGCTGAAAAGGAACTGGGTGATGGGTCGATTATCCGACCAAATACGGGTCTCAAAATGACAAAAGCGTTACATAATGTAATTGGATACGATTTGAGATTTGCCTCAGATTTTCATTTCAGAATTGAAGCGTATTATCAGTACCTGTATGAAGTCCCTGTACAATTAAATGATACGACAGGCACATTTTCTGCTCTAAATTTCAGCAGTGGATTCACCAATATCAAGCTGGCAAATGAAGGAACAGGAAGGAATTATGGTTTGGAATTTACGCTTGAAAAGTTTTTTTCAAGGAATTACTACTTCCTCACTACGGCTTCATTGTTCCAATCCAAGTATACAATGCCTGATGGTGTGGAAAGAAATACAGCTTTCAATAATCAATATATATTTAATGTTGTAGGCGGCAAGGAATTCCTGGTTGGGAAAAATAAGCAAAATATAATTGGAACTAACCTTCGTATGATATGGAAAGGCGGATATCCCATTGTTCCCGTAGATCTTGAGGCATCTAAGGTGGAAGGATATGAGGTAAGGGATTATGACAGCGCATTTGAAGAAACCTCACCTGATTATTTCAGGCTGGACATCGGTGTAAGTTACCGGAAGAATAATCCGGAATGGTCATGGATACTCTCGCTGGATGTGCAGAATATTACCGGCCGTCTAAATGTCTATGATGAATATTACAATGCAGAAAAAGAATCTATTGAACAAGTTTATCTAACAGGCCTGATCCCTGTGTTAAACTATAAATTACAGTTTTAAAGATCAGTGAACAACTATCGAATCAATAAACATAAATGAACGTATAATCTAAAAAAAACAAAGTGATGAAAACAAAAATAATTACAGCAACAATTGCTTTAGCAGGCATCATTCTAAATGCTTGTGATAGTGTTGAGGATGTGGTTCCGGCTAACAATATAATCAATCAGGAATATACATTTTCAGAATATGAAAATATTGAAACTGAGTCAGCTTTTACGGTATATATTGAATTTTCAGATACGGAAGAGTCGATCGTTGTCGAAGCAAATGAAAACCTGTTTGAGTATATTGAAGTAAGCAAGGAATCAAATAACCTGAAGATAGGCTTCAGAGAGAATATCAGTATCAAAGGATCAGCCACCCTGAAGGCCTATATAACGACAAGTAATGTGAGCGGATATCTTGCTTCTGGTGCTTCAAAATTCATCATTGAAGATGAAATTGTCGCTGAGGAGGCAACGGTCTTCTTGTCCGGGGCCAGTCAGTTTATTGGTGAAATGTATGTGGAGAATCTTTATGCTGAAATGAGTGGAGCCAGCTCTATGAATATAATAGGTGAAGCTGCGTCCACTGATGTTACTGCCTCCGGTGCTTCGAGTATTCGTGATTTTGAATTCAGTACTGAATATTTGAGCGTGAATTTCTCCGGTGCAAGCACTGCCTCTTTAACAGTAACAGATAAAATGGACGTTTCTGCTTCCGGAGCCAGTATAATCAGATATCAGGGAGATGCGGTTATAAATAGTCAGAATCTATCCGGAGGTTCACAAATCATAAATACGAATTAATAAAGATTTTAAGGTTCTTCTCCTATGTGAGAGAACTTAAGAAGAGATAATTTCAGGGCACTTTTAATAGCTTGCTGAATTTGATAAAACCTCAATATTTTTCTAAAGAACATTGAGGTTTTACTTTCTTTATATATCAACTATTCTCTGGCAGCAAGCCTGGATTTGAGATCAGATACTTTGTTTCTCTCTGTTTGTAATTCCCTTCCCAGCTTCACCTTATTCTCCTGTGAGGTTTTACGATATTCCTCAAATTCTTCATTAAGATCGGTGAACTCTTTCCTGGCTATGGTATAAAGTTTAAGGCTCCTTGAATGACTTCCGTAAGCAATCACCAACAAAACAACAAGCCCTGCAATTATTCCCCACAGGATGATATTATAAGTGGCTTTTGATACCAGTAATCCGAATAATGATATACTCCCGGCAACCTTTTGAGTTTCTTTTAATTCTTTATCCAGTTCCTGTATCTTAAGATTTAAGGTCTCAATATTTTGGTTGAGATCCGCAATTTCCTTTTTACCATCAGCTATATTTTGCTTATATACACGAAGTGTATCCTGGACTTTCGTCATTAATGTATTTATAGAAGAAATTCTAAATACCTTGTATGTAGTATATGTTTCAGAGTTATCATATAAGTACTTATAGTATCCTGATATAGATTGATTTACTGCGGGAACATCATCCTGAGCGTACCCAAGGAATGGCAGGATTGTAATTATAGAAAAAACAACACAAAACTTTTTCATTGTCAAAAATTTTTCAAATAAAATAGACTATACACATGCTGCAACAAACATTTTAAAAGGATTTGCCGGTATCTTAAAATTTACGATTTAACCGGCATTTTGTTATACCACATCAATAGCTACTGTAAAGTTATAAATAAATCAGCGAATTAGATTTTTACCTGTATTATTTTAAACGTATAAAAACAAGGTCTTATTATTCGTTTGTAATATTTGATCTGTGGATTAAGCTGCCTGGAAAATAATTATAGATTGAGTCTACAGACATCCACTGCCCCTCATCTAAATTAAATAATACACGGATAAGTAATGACATATACTTCCACCCATAACAAATAAATGCCATATGGCATGATGGTAGGGTAAATTTTTCCAGATATAAAAAACAACACCTAGGGTATAGAACAAGCCTCCCAAGGCAAGGTATACAATACTTAAGGCTGGCAAATTTTTGATCATTGAAGGCGCTATGAATACAGCCAGCCAGCCCATGACCAGATAAATGACTGCTGAAATCCATTTTGATTTGATTTGGGTCGCCAGTTTAATGACAATTCCCACAAGGGCAAACAGCCATACGATTCCAAACATGATCCACCCGGTATTGCCACGAAGGCTGGTCAGCAGAAAAGGTGTATAGGTTCCCGCAATCAGCAGGTAAATAGCCGAATGATCAAGTTTCCGTAACCGTTTTTTCTTCCCCTCCGAATGCGCCAGATGATACATAGTTGAGGACATGTACATTAATATTAAGGACAATCCAAAAATTATAAAGCTTGCCTTATGCCATTGATCACCATATTCGTTGCTGTGTACGATCAGTACTATCAATCCGATCACACTACCGATAATTCCCAATCCATGGGTAATTACGTTAGCGATTTCTTCTTTTCTACCGTATTGTTGGAGTGAATTATCCAAGGCTTTTTTGACTGAGATTGATTTCTACATTATAAATCCCGAAAATACGAGATAATATTGTAAAACCGGAACATCTGCATAATGGATATTTTTAAACACCCTCGGATTCAGAACTGATTAATGACCGGTTTTTTCAATTGTTTAAATAACACTTATGTGATCCCAAATTCATTACCGATTTTTAGTATTTTTTTTGATAGCAGGGGCATCTTCCCTGCGCACATATGGGAACTTGGCAATTTTTGTCAGGGAATAGTAAGTATTCAAACCTGATATGCCAACTTCTTTCAATAGGGAGAGATCAATATGGCCATTTGAATCTGCAGCTGTTTCTGGCAGTATAATGTGTTCAACTTCACCAATGATCAGAAGGGTCTGGTTGATATCAATGGGGATGTTTTGGATACGTCTAAGCCCAATTTTTAATTTACTTTCTTTAACAAAAGGGGCTTTGAAGTCAAACAAGTATTCCTCCGTCAGATTACACATTTTAAATTCGGATTCATCCTTTTTGAACTTGGCCGAAGTGAAATGGGCTTGTTCAACCATCCCTTCATGAATATGATTAATGGTATAAAAACCATTTTCCATAATGTTCTCATAGGTATGCCTTTTCACTTCCTGGGTGGGCCTCGAAACTATACCAAATACAGGAGGATTACTGCCCATGTGCAACACCGAACTAAAGATCGCAAGATTGCTTGCCCCATCACTTGAAACTGTTCCGATCAGGTTTGCCGGTTTGATTCCGGAAATAGAATTGATCAGGTTCAGTCTCTTTATTCGTTCCAGATTTTGGATGTCGCTACGTGTTAGGTACATAATAATTCATTTTGTTTTTAAGGTAGATGATTTCATTGATTGATAATCCTAATATAGTTCAAATCCAGTGTTATTGGTTTGATATGACCTTTAAATACAAATATTAAAAGATGAAAAACAATTTTTTTTATTTTTTATTCCTTAGAACCATTTGAACAATCTAACCCGGAAGAAGTTAACATTAGAAAGCCCTTGAAAATGTTAGGATTATTTAAAAAGAAAAGTGAAAAAGAAAAACTGGAGCAGAAATACAAGAAACTCTTGAAAGAAGCCTTTGAATTGTCCAAGATAAACCGGACTGAAAGTGATAAAAAACAAGCAGAAGCTCAGGAGTTGTTAGACAGGATCGAAGCCATGCGAGAAGATTCATAGGATTTGTAAATGAATCACATGCCCGTGGTTCTGATGGATATTATTATAGCTACTAAACAATACCCAAAGGTTTCATGACAATGCCCTGGAATATTGCGGAAAGTCAGGTATACAGCTTTGCCACCTATTTCGATAACAGGGTTAACATGATTACCTGCACTTATGTATCTTTAGTAAGTAAGAATCCCAGACTATATGCCATAGCAATTGAGAATCAATCCCGCACCTTTTTAAATCTCCTTCAAGAAAGAATGGCTATTTAACAGATTCTGAGTGTTCAGAAAATCAAAATGGTTAGCTATCTGGGTAAAAAAAGTGGCCCCATAAGAACCGTACGGAAGCTATAGATATGAATAAGGATATTAGAAAATTCCACTTAGTATAATACCATTATCATTAATTCAATTTCTTTAATTACCTTGTTTCATCATCGAATTATCCTATAATCATACTTTAGGCATACCCCCATAAAGCATTAATAATAAGACATTTATATTAAAATATTTTTGAAAATTATACATTAATGCTTAATATTAAACCATCAACCGACCTTCCATTAGAGAATTTTTACTAAAATAAGATAGTCATGAAACGCAATCTGCTATTCGTATCTCTAATTATGGTTTTCATCTCCTCAGAGATTTATGCCCAGGGAAATTCTGATGATTGTGAATTACCCGAAATAACCGAAACAAGCGGAGGAGGCTCCTATTGTCTGGATGAAGAGGTTACGCTCTCAATAACCGGCGAACTGGGCGATGCTGATGGTTGGGCATGGTATACCAACGGGGATTGTGATGGTGATCCAATCAATGATGAATCCACCACATCAATAACTGTAACGGTTTCCGAAACAACAATTTACTCTGTGAAGGGCATCGGTGGATGTGTGGATGGAGAAGATGATGTTGAGTGTGTTCAGATAGAAGTAATATTGGATAATGTTCCCCCGGAAGTAGACTGCCCGGAAGATATTAGTGAAGAGGCAGAAGATGGCGTGTGTTATGCTGTAGTTAATTTTGAGGAACCAACCGGAACAGATGACTGCTCAGAAGAAGTAACTGTTACAATGCTCGAAGGATTAGAAAGTGGGGAGCAGTTCCCTGTGGGCTTTACAACACAGAAATATTCAATTACTGATGAATATGGGAACGAAACGATTTGTGAGTTTACAGTCACTGTTCTGGATACCCAGGATCCCGTGATAGTCTGCCCGGAAAACATAGAGATTGAGAACGATCCGGAAGAATGCGGGGCGGTGGTTGAGTATATGATCGATGAACCCACCGATAATTGCCCGGGCGTTGAAATGAAATTAACTGAGGGGCTGGGAAGTGGTGAATTTTTCCCGGTTGGAATAACTACTGTTACATATACTGCTACAGATGCATCCGGGAATACCAGTAGTTGCAGTTTTACTGTAACCGTAAATGACGTAGAACCTCCAGTGATTGAAGTCAAGGACATCAAGAATTCTAAATGGCCCCCGAACCACAAACATTTTGAACTCGAGATCGATGAATATATAATATCAGTAACAGATAACTGTACTGATCTGACCATAGATGATATCCTTATAGATGATGTTTCAAGTGATGAACCTAATAATGGAACCGGTGATGGAAATACAACCGATGATATTGTGATATCGGAAGATTGCAAAACAGTATTGTTGTTATCAGAGCGTCAGGGGGGAGGAAATGGAAGAGTGTATACCATTAACCTTGCCGTGGCTGATGAGCATGGCAATATTGGAATCGCAGAAATCAAAGCTGATGTTCCGCATGATAAGGGTAAGAAAGGTGCTGCTATCGATGATGGACCAGAATATATTGTGAATGGCTGTGATATTGAAGTGGAAGAGGAAAATGATGAAGATAATGGTGAAGAAGGAGAAAATTCCAGGGTAGTGAAATCCAATGTGGAAGTCTTTGAAACGATGCCTAATCCATTCAGGAGTTCATTTGAAATATTGTTTAAAGCAGAAGAAAATGACCATGTAACAGTTGACCTGTATACATTTACCGGATCAAAGGTGAAAGTGTTGTATAAGGGAAATGTCAAAGCAAATAAGCAATATTCATGGATCTACGATTCCGGTAACCTTAATGATGAATTATACTTGCTCATCGTAAATGGCAAAAAAACTTATGCTTTCAAGCGTATTGTTCGAAAATAGATTACCATAAAAATTCATCAGTTTGATTTAAATTATCAAAATCTTCAGGGATATACTTAATTCAATATTAACTTAATAGAACTTATCTATCTCTATTTAGCATAATATTTTAAACTCTTTCCAGAATATTCAGTTGAATAATCTCTCACATTTTCATATATTGTTGGGTTTTATACACAATGTGGCATTAGTTTAACTCCTGATTAGATTCTCTAGTTTACAAGTCCGGGATAAAATTTAAACCTTGCTTAATTTTCTATCATGCTAATTCAACTGAATTAAATTATGAGTCTTTACCTTCTGGATGAATTTGTATTATTTAAAATAACCTAACTTACTGATCACATAAAACCAATAAACCTTTACAACCATGAAAAACAATGTAAAACTATTTATGCAGGGAACATTCTGCATAGTGATCCTGGTGTTTTCAAGTTGCCAGGATAAAAAGACTAATACTTCTTTTGAGAAGTCATCATTAGGTATTCCAACTAATAATGAATATTACGGATTTAAAAGCCAGGTTGAATGGGGAGAACATCTGGTATTGATTGGCGGGTGTCACGACTGCCACACACCAAAGAAAATGACAAGCCACGGGCCGGTTCTGGATACAACCTTATGGTTAGCTGGTCACCCTGCAAACATGCCCCGTATTGATATTGACCGGAATGAGGTGGAAAAAAAGGGGCTTGCCGTAGCTATGGACCTGACAGAATGGGTTGGGCCATGGGGTATTTCATTTTCAGCCAATCTCACCCCGGACCCAACAGGTATTGGGAATTGGACCGAAGAACAGTTTATCTATGCCCTCCGTAACGGGATAGCCAAAGGAATCCCAGATTCAAGACCAATTCTTCCTCCTATGCCCTGGGAAATGATCAGGCACATGACAGATGACGAAATGAAAGCTGTATTTGCCTACTTGAGATCAATTAAGCCCGTAAATAATATTGTCCCGGCCCCTGTACCTCCGACAAGTGTTACAAATTGATGTTACATTTATAATCCTTGATCAATGGAGTTCATTTTAGCCTGCGATTCAATAAAAATAAATTATTGATAAAAGCCTTTGTAAAGAAGGTAAAGATTATCATGAAATGATTCTGGTGCTATAATATTAGATTAAAACAATCTAAAACGCAGATTGTTAATTAGATATTCACTAAATAATTTGAACCAAAAAACAAAGAACCATGACATCACAGAAAACAATCGTTGTATTCGGATCCACAGGTGCACAGGGTGGTGGACTTGCCCGAGCTATCCTCTCAGATCCAAACTCTGAATTTAAGGTCCGTGCCGTAACCAGAAATGCAAATTCAGAAAAAGCCCAACAACTGGCAGCTTTAGGAGCTGAGGTTGTGGAAGCAGATATTGATGATAAAATAAGTATTATCAATGCTCTGGAAGGAGCATATGGAGCATTTTTTGTCACTTTCTTCTGGGATCATTTTTCACCGGAAAAAGAATATGCCCAGGCAAAATCTATGGCTGAAGCGGCTAAAGAAACGAGTTTAACTCATGTCATTTGGTCAACGCTTGAAGATACGAGAAATTGGGTCCCGGTGGGAGATGATCGTTTACCAACCCTGCAGGGTAAGTATAAGGTTCCTCACTTTGACGCTAAAGGGGAAGCCAATCAGTGTTTCCTGGATTCCGGGGTAAATACAACATTCCTGGTTGCCTCATTTTACTGGGAGAATCTGATCTACTTTGGAATGGGACCTCAAAAAGGACCGGATGGCAACTATTCTATTACCTTTCCAATGGGGGATAAGAAGCTGGCTGGCGTTGCTGCTGAAGATATTGGTAAGTGCGCATACGGAATATTTAAAAAAGGACTGGAATTGTCAGGCAAAACTGTTGGTATTGCCGGAGACCATTTAAGCTGTACAGAGATGGCGCAAAGTTTATCCAAAGCTCTTGATATAAAGGTTACTTATAATGAGGTTTCGCCGGAACAATACCGTGGTTTTGGATTTCCGGGTGCAGATGACCTGGGGAATATGTTTCAGTTTTACAGGGATTTTGAAGAGGATAGTTTGAAAGTCCGCGATCTTTCATATTCAAGATCACTGAATCCGGAACTTAAATCATTTGATGATTGGCTGGAGGCCAGTGGCAAAAATATTCCGCTGGATTAAATATTCGTGAGCGGGATTCAGATATTTAATTCTCCACGGATAACGATTTTAGGGATCAATGCAGATCATTAACGTGTTCGTTAAAGGTTCATTTTCCTTTCAATACAATAAAGGTGTACTTTCTTTTTCTTACCTCTCAGATTGACGGATTCCATAAATGTCGAACTGTAGGTATCATTCAATTGAAGTTTTTTTAACAATTTGCCTGATACTAGCAGTTTGCATTGATAATGATTACACATTTCCTGTATCCGGGAAGTAGTATTCATAACATCACCATTATATACAATTACTCTTTTCAGATCACCAATTTTAGCAGTAATAACTTTTCCTGTGTGTACTCCCGCCTTAAATTCAGGCACTAGTCCATATTTATCAAAATACTTTTCCCTTCTTTCCTTGAGTCTGTCCATAATTTCAAAAAATATCTTTATACATCGGGCATCCTTAATACCGTCTTTTGTTTTCCAGCTGAATACCACCTCGTCTCCTACATACTGATAGATCTCCGCCTTATTGCTTAGAACTGGTTTTGTGATTTCATGATAGAATTCATCCAACAGGGCATAATATCTTTGATGTCCAAGCTTTTCAGCTACTGCTGTAGAAGATTTCATATCCAGGAACATGAATACGCGGTCTTCTTCCACCGGGCTATAATAACTTCCCCATAAAAATTTTATCAGTACGCCTTCCCCCAACATCCTGTTAATCTGAATATAAAATACCAGCAAAGTATATATCATTAGTGTATAGATCAACAGGGAATAAAAGCCAGGTGAAAAAAGTTCTATCCAAAACCCTTCAATTTGGTTCCCCTCACTTAATTCTAGCCATAAACTTAAAGATCCGGCTACTAATGAAATAATTACAGTATAAAGGAATGTCTTTAAAAGTAAATGCCAGATAAAGGGCATTTTTTGAAACAAATGCTGGTACCTTGTAATTATAAATAACTCCAGGATACCAAAACCCAATCCTAAGCTTATACCGGTGTATATACTTCTCAGATCAATAAATTCAATATCTATATATTGATAAATGACTGCTGAAATGGTGGATATCACACAGATGGTAAAAAGTAATTTCAGTTTTCTTTTCAGTACCGGTTGCATGAACACAATATTCCAAAGAATTAAAATATTTTCAAAAGCCAAAGGCGTATTTATC
>JAHEGY010000037.1 GCA_024644875.1 Cyclobacteriaceae bacterium | reverse complement strand
CGGATGGACTGTTAGATGTATACCTTAATCCCTGACCATTATGCGAATTGATATTATAACATGTCAGCCTGATTTGATTACCAGTCCTCTTAATGAATCTATTGTGAAACGTGCCAGAGACCGAGACATAGTAGAGATCGAGGTGCATAACCTGCATGATTTTTCAACTGATAAACGCCGGAAAGTGGATGATTATGCTTATGGTGGAGGGGCCGGGATGGTGTTGATGATAGAGCCCATAGCCAATTGCATCAACTCACTTAAGAAAGATCGGACCTATGATGAGATTATTTATCTAAGCCCTGATGGACAGATATTTGATCAGGGAATAGCAAATGAACTGTCACTTAAAGATAATCTAATACTTCTCGCCGGACATTATAAAGGTGTTGATGAAAGGGTCAGACAAAATTTTATTACACGCGAGATCAGTATCGGTAATTATGTTCTAACTGGTGGGGAACTGGGAGCCGCCGTAATTACAGATGCTGTTGTCAGATTGCTTCCGGGGGCAATAAATGATGAATCCTCTGCACTTTCTGATTCCTTTCAGGATGGGCTTATCGCACCTCCGGTATTTACCCGGCCAGAGAAATTTCAGGGTATGGTTGTCCCGTCAATATTGTTATCCGGAAATGAAAAGAAGATAGAAGAATGGAGATTTGAGCAATCTGTAGAAAGAACCAAATTGCGAAGGCCGGACCTCATTAAAAAAGAACAAAATAAATAATTGGAGTAAGGACGTATTTAATTAAAATCATTATATTTGCACTCCATTTCCAAATTATAATAAGAAAACGGTCATGAGCGATCTAATTAAAGAAGTAGAAAAGGAATTTCTCGAGAAGGAATCTAAGCATCCTGATTTTAAAGCTGGCGATACTGTAAACATTCACGTAAAGATTAAAGAAGGGAATAAGGAGCGTATTCAGCAATTCCAGGGTACCGTAATACAGCGCAGACATACCAATACGAATGGAGAGACATTTACCGTACGAAAAATCTCAAATGGTGTAGGTGTAGAAAGGATTTTTCCTATCCTGTCTCCCAGTATCGATAAAATTGAGATAATCAGGAAAGGACATGTAAGAAGGGCCAGGTTATTTTATCTCCGTGGTAAGCAAGGAAAAGCAGCCAAGGTCAAGGAAAAAATATAAATATTTCAATGATATATTGATTAGCCGGCCCATTAGCCGGCTTTTTTTTTCTATATTGAGTTAAAATGGAGTTGAAATTTTCAAAATATCAAGGTACCGGTAATGATTTCGTTATGATCGATAATCGAAATGGGATCTTCAATCAAAATGATCTAGAATTAATTGCCAGACTTTGCGACAGGAAATTTGGAATAGGATCTGATGGATTGATACTGATCGAAGATCATCCCGAATATGATTTTGAAATGATCTATATTAACCCTGACGGTTCAAAGAGTTTATGTGGCAACGGCAGCAGATGTGCCGTTATGTTTGGCCATCACTTAAATATGATAGAGTTTGAAACTACCTTTTTAACCATTGAGGGTCCTCTCCATGCCATTATTGAAAATGATCTGGTTCATCTCAGAATGCCGGATGTAACTGATATAATACCTACAGAAAAGGAAGACCTTTTCCTGAATACCGGATCACCTCATTATGTTCGATTTGTAGAAAATGTTGAAAATTATAGTATTTTGGAAACGGGTAAGCAGATCAGGGAAAGTAATGAATTCGCACCTGAAGGGACAAATGTAAATTTCGTTCAGTTGAGGGGCAAGGGGGAGATTTTTGTCCGGACTTATGAAAGAGGCGTTGAGAATGAAACGCTGTCCTGTGGCACGGGGGTTACGGCTTCAGCGCTGGCATTTGGGAAAAACCTGAAGAAAGGAGAGGTTAAAATAATGACATTAGGTGGTGAACTAACTGTCCGTTTTGAGCAGGTTCGGGAAGGAGTGTTTCAGAGTATATATTTGATCGGACCAGCTGAAAAGGTATTTGAAGGAATTGTATTAGTTTAATGCAAGGTCATCAGGCTGATCTTAATCTTCTGATCCCTCGATATTTATAAACCCTTAAATGAAAATATTGCTCGAGGAATAACTTTAAGCGTATCTGAATATTTTTTTTACTGTTTTCCTGGGTATCCAGGTAAGAACCTTCTAAAATTGCCCGCACAAAATGTTTATGATGTGAAAATTCATTCATCCATTTCTGGAACTTCCTGCGCCACTCTTTCTCATATTTGATGTAATGTGATGAGCCATCGAAAAGGAATTCAAGCTGATTTTCCCCATATTTTAATCTATAGATCCCGGCAAGCTCATAATAAAAAGAATTCAGGTAATCGATATCCTGGCATTCGGTATTTTTCAGTATTATGATCGTTTCATCAACCAGTCCAAGCGGATTGAATTTTTCCAGGTACAGAACCTTAATATCAGAGACAAGTTGCCTGAGAAGCTTTGCCCTGACTTTGATCTGCACTTCCTTTAATAAGTAGTTTTTATCTAATGTGAATAATTTTGTATCCATTTGAGCCTTAATATATTGGCCCTCAGTCAAATATAATAAAAATTAGAGAATAATTTATCAACTGGATTTTAAGTTTTTGAGACTTTCTTCAAGTTTTTGTATTTTTCCTTCAGCATCAGATTTCTTTTTTTCCTCATTCAGGACTACCTTTTCGGGGGCATTATTAACAAAATTCTCATTGTTAAGTTTTTTTAATATAGATGCCAGAAACCCTTTTGTATAAGCCAATTCCTTTTCCAGTTCCTCAATTTGTTTTTTAGGGTCAAATTCTCCTTCAACCGGTATGTAAAATTCATCGGTCTTTATTATAAAATGAATGGTACCCGGTATTTTCTCATCCACAAATTTTATTTCCTCGAGGTTGGCAAGCTTTTTCAAAGAATGTTCAAACGTAGAGAACCGATCTTTATTCGTGGTTTTGATAAATAAAGATATTGGTTGCTTTTGGGAAATACCTCTGCTGTTCCGGATATTTCTGATGTTGGAAATTATCCCAAAAGTTTCATCAGCTTCCTCAATGATCTTTTTATCATAATTCCCGGCTTTTGGATAGTCGGCCTTGATAATGAAATCGTCCTTCTGTCTTGTAGCCATATTCCGGTATATTTCCTCCGTTATAAACGGCATAAAGGGGTGAAGTATTTTCATTAGGTTCTCGAGGAAACCCTGTGTTGCATAATATGTTTTTTTATCGATCGGTTCTTCAAATCCTGGTTTGATCAATTCCAGGTACCATGAACAAAAATCTTCCCAGATTAAACGGTATATAGCCAATAAAGCATCAGACATTCTATATTTCGAAAAACTGTCCTCTACCGATTCAAGGGATTGATACATTTTGGATTCAAACCACTTCACCGCAATGTCGTGATCCTGGTTGACCAGGGATTCATCAACATTCCAGCCATCTATCAAGCGGTAAGCATTCCAGATCTTATTGGCGAAATTTCTTCCCTGTTCACATAATTTTATATCAAATAGCAGGTCATTACCAGCCGGAGAGCTAAAAAGCATGCCTGTTCTGACACCATCGGCTCCATATTCATCGATCAATTCGATAGGATCGGGAGAGTTCCCCAGCGATTTAGACATTTTCCTTCGTTTAATATCCCTGACCATACCCGTTAGATACACATCCTTAAATGGTTTTTCATCCATATATTCGTATCCGGCTATGATCATTCTGGCTACCCAGAAAAACAGTATATCCGGAGCTGTTACTAAAACGTTTGTAGGATAAAAGTAATCCAGGTCAGGATTGGATCCCTTTATGATCTTTCCTTTTTCCTTATCGAAAAATCCGTTACCCAGACCATTAAACACCTGCATCGGCCAGAGCCAGGATGATGCCCATGTATCCAGAACGTCTTCATCCTGCGTGAGGTCCCTGGCCGTTAAAGAATCATTACCTGATTTTTTCCTGGCCATGGACAAAGCTTCATCCAATGACTCGGCCACCACATAATCATCCTGATCTTTTCCATAATAATATGCAGGGATTCTATGACCCCACCATAATTGCCGTGATATGCACCAGTCACGAACATTTTCCATCCAGTATCTGTATGTATTTTTGAATTTTGGAGGATGGAGGGATACTTCATTTGTTTCAACCGCTTCAAGCGCTTTTTTTGAAACCTCTTTCATTTTGATAAACCACTGAAGCGAAAGTTTTGGCTCTACTATACTGTCGGTCCTTTCTGACCGTCCGATTCGAGTATTGAAAGCTTCTACTTTTACAAGCTGATCAAGATCTTCGAGGTCTTTTACTACTAATTTTCGTACTTTAAACCTGTCAAGGCCTATATATTTTTCAACTTCACACTTTTCATTCAGGGTGCCATCATCATTGATCGTGTCAATAACAGGGAGGTTATGGCTTAATCCAATCTCATAATCATTGGGATCGTGGGCTGGGGTTATCTTAAGACACCCTGTTCCGAATTCCATATCAACATATTCATCGGCTATAACCGGTATTTCTCTATCAATTATTGGTACCAGGACTTTCTTCCCTATAAGGTCTTTGTATCTTTCATCATGTGGATTGACCGCTATGGCTGTATCTCCCAGAATTGTTTCAGGCCGGACTGTAGCTACTATGACCCATCTGTTGTCTTCATCTTTTACCTGGTATCTGATATAGAATAAATTTGTTTGTTCACCCTCTTCCTTATAAATGACTTCTTCATTCGATAATGCGGTCCTGGCTTCACAATCCCAATTGATCATTCTCAAGCCTCTGTATATATATCCTTTTTTATAAAAGTCAACAAAAACCCGGATAACCGCCTCATAATATTCCGGGTCCATAGTAAAACTGGTCCTGTCCCAGTCACATGAAGCTCCTAATTTCTTAAGCTGTTCAAGTATGATACCTCCGTATTTTTCTTTCCATTCCCAGGCATGCTCCATAAACCTGTCACGGTCAAGATCGGATTTTTTAACACCTTTTTCCCTGAGCATACCAACAACCTTGGCTTCAGTAGCAATAGAAGCATGATCTGTTCCCGGAACCCAACAGGCCTCCATACCTTCCATCCTGGCTTTTCTGATTAAAATGTCCTGTATGGTATTATTCAGCATATGGCCCATATGTAAAACACCTGTAACATTGGGTGGCGGTATTACAATGCTGTATGATTTTTTATCTTTATCAGGCCGGGCATGAAAGAATCTCTTATCCATCCATTGCTTATAAAGCCTGTCTTCAACCTGCTTTGGATCATACTTCTTTGATAAAGCCATAATTTGAAATTATTTGTAATGTTTAAACAGGCGCAAAATTAGTTAAAAATATGGGCATAAGTGATACCATTCTTTATTAACCTTTTTTAACATTTTTTTTTCAGAGGCTTTAAACCTTTTGGTATGTTTATTGATCTATATATTATAAGAAATCAAAAACTTATGGGCAAGAAATTAATATATGTGATATTAGGAATGATCGTAGCAATCATAGTTATTGCCGAGTGTTTTGCCGGTACACATATAAAATCCCAGGCCAATCAGATTGAAAAGAAAATTACCCAGAGAATCGAGAAAGTATTTGAAGACTAGCCTGTCCTTACTGTACTTCCACCCTAACTATCCTGAAAAACCCACTGCTTACTTCAAAAAATAAAACTCATGGCCTGAATGCTGACCATGAGTTCATTTTGAAGGATTTACCTTAACTTTTATGAGAAAACCTGAGCATTAATTTCGATCCTGCTTATCGTGTTTTTGTCGATAAATGTCACGGTTAGCAACCCGCTGCTCGTGACGGATATTTTTGCGTTCTCGTCTTGTGACCTTACCATCAGCTTTCGCTAAACGCTTTTCATGCCGAATATGTTTTTGCTCCCTTACCAATCTCCTGGTTTCATGTTTCGTTAGTTCCCCACTTTTTACACCCTGACTGATTCTCATTGTCTGGTGTTTCTGGGTGTGTCTGATCCCAGGTGTGTTCTGTGCATTGGCAAGGCTAAATGTCGCGAGACAAAATCCGATTATTAAAATTCCCTTTTTCATAGTTTTAATTATTTGGTTAAACATTTTCCAGTTGAATTTTACCCTTTGACAACACTTGCATGAAATGGTTTAAAGCTGTGGAAATGTTTTTATTGATCGGACCTGGTAAGAAACTATAAAATTTTAAGTTTCATACATGACCGGGAAGTATTATATCAAAGATTACCATTAACCCTGATGAAATTGCATGAATTAATTAAACGCTGGTAATTCTCCAGGACAGAAATAATCCAGGTCTGATATATTCAGAAGCTAATCTTCAAGCTTAAGGATAGGGATCTGATATCGCTGATATGGAATACTTTTTTACGAAATACGCCTCACTTTAATGAATTAAAGAAATCCAATGTTAAATTCATGACAGTAGTAGCATTTTCCGGTAATTCCTGACTTGTCCAGGGATGACCACCATTAAATACGTGGTCGGCTCCTTCGATAATATGTAATTCAATATTCGGATTCCATTTTTGAGTAAGATAGGCAACACGTACCGGTACCGTAGGATCTTCCGAGCCATGTATTATACACAAAGGCTTCATAAAATTTTTTATGGCATGTGGCAAATTCAAGAAGTCTTTATTTTTCTCATAATCTTCAACAAGTTGATAATAGAGGGGCATATGTTGTTTTGTCCGACTGTTTTCAATATAAATAACACCCTTTTCTTTCCATTCATCAATTTCATTCATGCTGAAATGGCTGGACAGGTTGTTTATCCCTGCCCAGGAAGCAACACCTTTTACCCTTTTATCATGATATCCCTTTAAAATTACCGCTGCACCTCCCCGGCTATGTCCGGTAAGATAGAACCTTCCCAGGTCCAATTCATTTTCATGCAGCATGAAATCATCTGAAAAGACATAATCGATAACTGTTCCGATATCGCTCTGTTCAATTGAGAAATTATTAGATCCAAAAGCTTCAAGATCAATAAAATCCAATGGGTCATCCGGGGTTGTACCATTGTGGGAAAAATTCATTTTTATAAAGACAAATCCATTTCCAGCTGCAAAATCAGCTAGTTGATTAAAATATCCCCAATCCTTAAATCCCTTGAATCCATGGATATGGAGAATTATTGGTTTAGGCAAACCATCCTGCCTGTACGTTACATCCAGCGAAAATGGCCTGTTTTTATACTTTGATTCCAGAATAACTTGATCCAGCTTTTGAATATTTTCCATGTTGAGTTCTATTTCAAGATTTTCATTACAATTATAAAATTTTAAACTTTGCATATGAACTTTTAGATTGTATACTTGTATAGGATTTTTTCAAATGCCGTTAACCATTAAGGAAATACAATCTCCCATTGCTGCTGAAATGGAAAGCTTCGAGAAGAAGTTCTACAATTCAATGAAAAGCAAGGTGATGCTCCTTGACAGGATAATGACTTATATTGTTAAGCGGAAGGGGAAGCAAATGAGGCCCATGTTCGTTTTTTTATCTTCAGGGGTGGCAGGCCAGATTACAGAAACAAGTTACAGGGGCGCATCATTGATTGAATTACTTCATACAGCCACACTGGTACATGATGACGTTGTCGATGATTCCATGTTTCGGCGGGGATTTTTCTCAATAAATGCATTATGGAAGAACAAGATTGCCGTTCTCGTAGGAGATTATCTTTTATCCAGGGGATTGTTATTATCTATCAATAATGAAGATTATGATTTGCTGAAGATCGTTTCTGATGCCGTTCGCGAAATGAGTGAGGGAGAATTGCTGCAAATGGAGAAGGCCAGGAATCTGGATATTACAGAACAGGTTTATTACGATATAATAAGACAGAAAACAGCTTCTTTGATTGCTTCCTGCTGTGCTGTAGGTGCAGCTTCAGGAGGCGCGGATGATGAATCCGTCAAGCTGATGAAATCATTTGGAGAGAATGTGGGTATGGCCTTTCAGATCAAGGATGACCTCTTTGACTATGGCGACCTTGAAATCGGTAAACCTTTGGGCATAGATATTAAAGAAAAGAAAATGACCCTGCCCCTGATCCATGCATTGCAAAAATCATCCTGGCTTGAAAAGAAAGAAATCATCTATAAAATCAAGAATAAAAGCCATAAAAAGAAGGCTGTTAACGAGATTATTCAATATGTGAAAAATTCAGGGGGTATTCAGTATGCCATTGAGCAAATGACTAATTATCAGCAGGAAGCCTTGAAGATATTAGATAATTTTAAGGATTCTGTCTACAAAAGATCACTCATTGATCTGGTTCAATTTACTATTGAAAGAACCAAATAATTATTACACCTTTCAACCTCCTATCTGTCCATTGGCAGGTCAATTAACAGAATAAATGAATCTTCTTCCAGGTCAATACTGATTTCTTCAGGATTCTCAATTCCAATAGCGTCCCGTTTATGCAGGGATTCATGTTCGATGGTTGCCTTTCCTTCAACAATAAAAACAAAAAGTCCATTTGAATTGGATTTTCTTGTGTATCGTACAGAATTATTTTTTGAGAATTTCCCAAGGTATAAATAACAATCCTGGTTTATGGGAAGACTGTTCTGCGACTTGTCAGGACTGGCAACAAGGACCCATTTATCTTTTGGGTAATGAAAGGTTTTTTCTTCATAACTGGGGGCTATGTTGTATGTTTTTGGAAAAATCCAGATCTGAAGGAAATTCAAATCCATTTCTTTTGAGAAATTATATTCAGAATGTGTTAATCCTGTCCCGGCTGACATAACCTGAATATCTCCTGCCTTTATTGTTGATTCATTACCCTGGCTATCTTTATGGGCCATTATTCCTTTCAATGGAATGGAAATTATTTCCATATTATCATGTGGGTGTGTCCCAAAACCCATGCCAGGTTCAACGATATCATCATTCAGAACCCTTAAAACACCGAAACCCATTCTATCTACATCATAGTAATTTGCAAAACTGAACATATGATGTGTCTTAAGCCATCCATGATTGGCAAAACCTCTTTCATCAGATCTATATATATTTTTTCTTTTCATAATTATTAGATCCTAAATAATTGTAAGATAATAAATTGAGAAGAAAATATTGAAATTTTTTACTTATTACGCAGATTAGTATTTCAGTTCCAAGGTATTAATAAGATCTTAAATTAACCGCCAATCTGATATCTTGCTGATTCAGATCAAAGGCTGCGTTTTTGAATTTTGGCGGGCCAAACTTAGGGAAATAACCATTAGAGAACCCGATAGGTTCTTTTGGGATCCTGATCATATTCGAATCCAGCTCACCATTTTCATTTAAATCATGATAAATACTTATAGCATATCTTTGGTAAGGAATGTCTTTGAACACCACTTCTATCTCCGTCTCTTCGGATACAACCACCTCCTGATAATATGATGGAGTTTTTAGAAATTCATCATCCTCATTGAAGAGTGCAATCATCATAACTCCACCCTTATTTTCAATTCCCTTGATTGTGATGCCTATCTCTCCCTCCTCAGCCTTTATATTTGAATAGGTGGCCATGCTAATCACGAATAAAAACAGTACTAGTTTTATATGTTTCATATTATTATTTTTCTCCGGGAGATTTACCTGACAGCCAGATCATCCCGCTTTATAAATATCGGTTCTAACCTGTTTGATGAGAATAAGCACATCTGTTCATCCTTTAGTACTCCCATAATCACATTATCATCTGGGATCTGGGGATAAAATTTTATTTTAACAGGTTCCTCCATTCCTAGTGAATTAACTTCAAAGAGTGCAAAAGGTTTCGTTTTTTTCAAACTATCGTATGCTTCCACCTGGCCAGCGTCGATATATTGGTCAGTATAGAAATAACTGATCTTATCCAGAAATCCCATTAAACGGGCCGTGTCCAATTGAGTAATCCCTGTAACAGTGTATAAATTGTTTTCTGCCCTTATGCTGATGTTATGGGTAGTGTTGCCCGGATAAAACAGGTCCAGTGATTTAATACCGAGCCATGAGGTCTTAAAAATCAAACGATCCCGCCAGTCATTTTCAGCCACTTCAAATATTCCTGTAACGTAGCTTTCATAACCTGGTAAATGAACAATATAAGGTACTTCGTCTTCTCCCATAAAATATGAAAGAGAAATGCCATTTCCTCCTGCATAGAAAACACGATTACGTTCCGATGAGCTTATAATTTCTATTTTGAAACCATTATTTAATATATCCTCAGAAATTTTTTTAAGATCGGTCTTGGGAACAGTTCTTTTTACCCTTACCTGGTTAAGCACCGACATGAGTACCTTGTGCATTGATGGATCCAGGGAATAGGTATCATTTACTTTCCACTCTCCTGATCCTTTGGATAGAACATTGGTGAATTCATTGCCAGTAATAATTATCTGATCAAGTGCTGCAGTATCCGTTACTGAAAATTTCAATTCATCAATTGAAAGGCCTTCCTGTTTTTGTTCAAGATTAATATAAACCACTGTCCATCCCAGCAAGATCAAAAATATTATTAGCAATATAAAATTCTTTCTTCTATGCATTGATTAAATCTTTGTTGAATATTTCCGCATACGATGATAATGCCTCAGAAAACCGTATAGTACAATAGCAATTATGGGAACCAGCAGGTTTATGATTTGCCATTTTAGCTTTTGTTCCTCTGCCTTTATTTTGTCAAGCGGACGGATCATTATTTCTTTATTCCTGGTTAATATGAGGTTGTTCTCATCTATCAGATAGGATAAACCATTGATTATAAAATCTTTGTTGGCAAATTCAGCCTGCAGGTATGGATCATAACCCAAGTCAAAAGGCACATTTGTTTTTGGATTTATTTCATTTTTAAACAAGTCACCATCAGCACAGATAATAATGGCTGTTTTCGGGCTCTGATCCTTGAACAAGGATTTCTCAAATCCTTCAGGTATAAACCTATTTTTAAAAACCGATGTGAATTCACCTTCCAGGAGGTAGGCCAGTGGTTTCGATCCCTGATTAAAAATTTCAGGTGACATTTCTTTTCTCAGGTCATTCAAACTGATCCTGACTGGTGATGTAACGGTTTTTGTATATGCCGAGGAAAACATTAATGGGGTCTTTTTCACATTATCAGACCTGACAGTATCTATAGAACTGGTAAATTTTAAATAAACTGCATCCAGATTCCTTACGATGGGATGATCAGAAAACTGATTTACAACAGGGTAAAATGGCCATGGCATCATCTGGACCTGCGGATCATTTCCCATATTTCCTACCACAACCGGGAAACCTCCGGAAGACAGGTCCAGCAAATAATCCTTATTGATCCGGACACCATATTTGAACAATAGATTGTCAAGGTTTGTCTTTAGTGGATATCCTATGGTTCCCTCACTATTAATACTATCGAGATTCACATCAAGCATATCCAACAGCATTATGGCCTTCCCGCCATTCATTATAAACTGATCCAGCTTATACAGGTCCTGCTCACTGAAGAAAAGCCTGGGTTTGGCCAGGATTATTGCATCGTATCCACTCAGTTCTTTTTTCTTTCTTAGGTCCACATCAAATACATCGTATTTCTTTAATAATTCATTTCTGATGGCATATATATCCAGTGAATCTAATTCCCCATGTCCTTTTATCAGCCCGACTCTCATCCTGTCGATATTTACCAGTCTATTTATGGTTGAAGCCAATTCATATTCGATACCTTCAATGGATTGATTAAGCCTTTCCTGTGGAGGTGAAGATTTATTACCTTTTAACAGCATTACACCTTCTTCACTTCCTGCGAATGACATGACTGCCCCCGGGAAGATTAATCGTTCAGTTCGTTTCCCGTCTTCATTGGCAAACAGGTTTGTCGGTTGTATTCCCTTTTCACCTAATGACTGGATCAGGTTCTGTTTCCCCTCCTGGCCCTGGAAATCCTCCGGATCAATAAAACGGTACTGAACGTTATCGCCTGCATAAACCCTGAAATCATCCAGGGTTTGCCGAACGGCTTTTTGCAAGCGCTGGAACCCGGGTGGGAAATTTCCTTCCAGGTAGACATCCACATATACCACATCATTAAGGGACTCCAATAACTCAATAGTGGCATCCGATATGGTAAATCTTTTCTCTTCAGTGAGGTCAAAGCGGACAGTAGACTTTGAAAAGAAAATATTGAAGTTTACGATCAGCAAAATGCCAATCCCGAACTTCAGGAGATCTTCCAGCTTTTTACTTCCAAAGTTTACCATTTTCTACTGCTGAGTTTTAGTTTTGTAAGCATTATCATGATGCTGATAACACTAAAAAAGTAAATTACATTTCTTAAGTCGATCAGACCTTTGCTCATATAATTGTAGTGATAGAGTATGCCCATTTCTTCCAGGGTGCCTGAATACTTACCCCAAATATTAATACCGGAAATAGCCTGAAAACCATAATAAAATATGAAGCAGAAGAACAGTGCAAATATAAATGATACAATCTGGTTGTCGGTCAGGGAAGAGGCAAACACACCTATGGAAATGAATACTCCACCCAGGAGAATTAAGCCAATGTATGAGCCAATAACCCCCGCAGTATCAATATTGCCTGGTGGATTTCCCAGCTGATATATAGAAAAGTAATATAACAATGTCGGGATCAGTGAAAATACGAGTAGAAGAAATCCGGCAAAATACTTCCCCAGGATAATTTGCAGGTCAGTTAAAGGCTTGGTGAGTAATAGTTCGAGAGTCCCGCTTTTTCTTTCGTCAGCAAACATGCGCATAGTGATCGCGGGCACCAGGAACATAAATACATAAGGGCCAAAGGTAAACAGTGTCTCGAGGTCGGCAAATCCGTAGCTCAGGACACTGGTGTCCGGAAAAACCCACATGAGTAAACCTATCCCAACAAGAAAAACGGATATAGCGATATATGCCACAAAGGAATTCAGAAAGCCATTAAATTCTTTTTTAAATACCTGATACATTATTCCGGTTCCTTAATATTGTCTTTAGTGAGTTGTTGAAATATATTTTCCAACGAGGCATCCTCTTTTTGTAAACCAATCAACGAAAGATTTTTCTCGCTGGCCAGCTTGAAAATATCGCTTCTGATATCCATGTCAGGATCAACAAAGATCTTAACTTTATTTCCTTCACGTTCCAGGTTACGGATACCTTTTATATTTTTGAAAATATCTATATCGGGGGCAACTTCAAACTCAACGGTAACCACTTGTTGATCTGAAGGTTTACCCTTCAGGTTTTCCACTTTATCATCTGCTACAATCTCTCCCCGGTCAATAATAACTACCCTGTCGCACATTGCCTGGACCTCCTGCATGATATGTGTTGAGAATATCACAGTTTTCTGTTTGCTGAAATCCTTGATCAATTCCCTGATCTCAACAATCTGGTTAGGATCCAGTCCTGAAGTCGGTTCATCTAATATCAAGACTTCCGGATCATGGATCATGGCCTGTGCCAGGCCAACACGTTGTCTGTAGCCTTTCGATAATTGGCCTATTTTTTTTCTTTTTTCCAGTTCAAGACCAGTCATCGCTATGATATCCTGAATTTTTGATTTTAGTAATTTTCCTTTGATCCCATGCAATGAAGCTACAAATTCAAGATATTCCTTTATATACATATCCAGGTATAAAGGATTGTGTTCCGGCAAATAACCAATAATTTTTCTGACTGACAGGGGATCTTTTATCACGTCAATTCCATTAATTAATACGCTACCGGAAGTTGGAGGCAAATAGGTGGTTGCCATCTTCATGGTTGTAGATTTTCCAGCACCATTAGGCCCTAAAAAGCCAAGGATCTCTCCCTTCCTTACGGAGAAGGTAATGTCGTTTACAGCCTTTTGCTGGTTAAATATTTTAGTCAGATTTACTACTTCAACCGACATACTTGTAATAATGGTGAAAATACAAAATTTTTATCAAATTAGCCTTTTGGTTTTAAAGGACGCACTTCAATATCCACATGGTGATAATTGCCCGTAGATTCCAGGACATGCATAATAGTGCCTGTGATATCTTCCGGATTCATCATGTTGTCATGGGCATCGATTTCATCTATATTATCGAAAAAACTGGTTTTTACTGAACCGGGATAGATACATGTTACCTTGATCCCAAATTCCCGTAATTCCATAAACAGGGAATGCGACATTCCGGTTACGGCATGTTTCGTGGCAGCATAACCGACCATATTTTTAACCGCTGTGGTTCCGGCTATAGAACCGATATTCACGATGTGACCGGATCCTTTCTGCTTCATCCCAGGAACTACCACTCTTGAGCAATAATACATGCCATGAACATTAACGTCAAACATTTGAAGCCATTTAGCCGGTTCCAGTTCTTCAAACTCAGAGACATATCCTAAGCCGGCATTGTTTATCAGTATATCGGCCTGGCCATATTTGAGTATAGTTTCCTGAAAAGATTTTTGCACAGATTTATAAATTGCAACATCCGTTTGAAAATGTGTAAATTCTTCATGTGCCAAAGGGGGTGGAGTCCTGCTCCAGCCAGCCACTTTCACGCCCTTGTTTAACAATGATATTGTAGTGGAAAGACCTATTCCTTTAGAACAACCTGTAACAATAGCAATTTTACCTTTCAATGACATAAAAGAAAAATTATCTTAAATTAGTAGCCTGAAATGAATCTGGAATTTTGAAATATTCTCTGCTCGCAATATTCTGCTTTTTTAGTCTATTTAGCAAGGCATTTGCTCAGTCTGTAAAAAAGACTCCAAAATACACTTATTCGGTAGGGGCCAATATGTTTACGGGATTTGTTGTCAAGCATGACCGGTATATGGGACATATCTCACAGGGAATCACTACCGGGGCTGAAGTTTTGATCAATAAAAATACCTATGGAAATCAGGTATGGGAATCGGTCTTTAAATATCCTGATGTTGGTTTTGCTTTTTCATATTTCAACTATGGTAATGATATGCTCGGAGAGTCTTTTGCCGGGACTTTTTATATGGATTTTATTTTAAAAAGAACCAGGAAATTTGAGGCCCTTTTAAAGATCGGTACGGGCATTGGATTTCATACAAAACCCTATGATCGTGAAACAAATAATCAGAATATAGGGGTTGGAGGGCCTGTCACGAATGATATGCAATTACGTTTGGGATTGAATTATAAACTCACAGAGAGGTGGAAAATAACCGGGGCATTGACGCTTTCTCATTTCTCAGTGGCCGCTTTAACTCAACCCAATAAAGGGATCAATATCGTTTCAGCTAATTTGGGTTGCACCTATCGTCTTAATAGTATTACACCTGAATACTTGCCTGTTGATGAAAATTATACCTGGGATAAGAGATTAAAATATAATATTAATTTCAGTTATGGATTAAAGAAAATTCCGCCAATTGGTGGCCCGTATTTTTCCGTCTATGTGCTTACTTTTTACGTAAATAAGCAAGTATCGAAAATAAGCATTATCAATGCGGGATTGGACGGATTCAGTAACAATGCTTTAAAAGAAGAAATGAGGCAGGGAGATCTAGATCCCAATACACTTGATCATAAAAGAGTTGGGTTAATCGCCGGTCACGAGTTAAAAATGAATAATATCTCACTCCTGACACAGCTTGGATTTTACATTTATCGTCCTTATAAAACAGATAAAATAGTATATCAGCGCATAGCACTCAAATTTTATTTCGGAAAAAATGTATATCTGCATTATGGATTCATTACACATTTTGCGAAGGCTGATCATTCTGAATGGGGGATAGGAATAACAATATAATTAATGATAAGGCTGATCGTATTCATATCGATTGTTTGTTGTGCTTTAACTTTTTCGAGTTGTGACAGCGAGAACGCGTTTGGTTGTTTTAAGAAGCCGGGTGAGCTTATCGAACAGGAAATTCAACTTGATTCTTTTATTATTATCAAGGCATTTGATGAGGTAGACATTTATTTAATTAACTCAACGGAGCAGCGTATAGTAATAAAAGCCGGGAAAAATCTTATCCCTCAAATTCATCTCACTGTCGAAGATAGGACACTCACCATTACAAATGATAATTCATGCAATTGGGTCAGATCTCCGGAAAATCCGGGTGTCTATATATTTTCCAACAATATTTCCGGAATAGAGATCTTCGATTTTGCCAATATTTATTCTAAAGAAACTTTGATTCTAGAAAATCTGAGTATTTTCTCCGATGGGACAGGGAATTTTGACATGAATATTGATCTGGATTCTCTGTTTGTGGAGTCAAAATATATTTCGAATTTCACTTTTAGTGGAAATGCAGATTTTCTTGATCTGATCATTACAGCTGACAGTCGTTTCCTTGCCAGAAACCTTTCTGCTATAGATATAATAATTGATCACAATGGCTCAAATAGAGTCGAATTATATCCTGTGAATAAACTCGAAGGAATAATTCAAAGCACAGGTAATGTTTATTATTTCCATGAACCGGAAACGCTTGATGTAACGGTAAGAAGCACAGGACAATTAATCTACTTATCAGATTAATTTTATTGAAACTTCGATTCAAACCAATTATTATATTCGGTAACGATCTTTCTTATATCTTTTATTTGATATTGTTTAGATTCAATTTTTTTCATCAAATCATCAAAATCACCAACATATATCCTTATTTTCGATATAAATGATTTTCTGAAGGATTTAGCCGATAGCAATTCAGCCTCTCCGTCCGTCTTCTTGATATACAGGCTTTTAAGTGAGTTTTCAGGATAATCTAACATGATGTTCTTAGTCATTCTTTCAGCCTCTTCACTGTTAATTTTCTTTTTAAGTTTATCCTGCTCATCAAATACGCGCAAAAGGGAAATTGGCCCGGGATCAGATTCAAGTATTCCAAACCTCTTGAATTTATATTGTCCATTATAGGTTTCCATAACTACTGTGGTGCTGACCCATAATTTTTCATTTATAGAATAGCCTCTTATATTTTCGGGAGTATATTCTTTCATATCTGCAGATCCCTGCAAGGGATTAAAGTATACTCTTTTCTGCATAACTACAGGGTAGTCATATTTAACCGCTCCCATGATGGTATCACCGGCTATTCCAAGAACATACCCGGGGATACTTTCACCTTGGGCATGCACTGTAAACCAATCCTGAGGAAAGGTATTGAAAGAAACTAAAACTAAGGGTAATATTACAAGAGATTTCATTGTTGAGTGCATGGGGTTTGTTTCGGGAAATCTAATTTTCAACAAAAGACCGTATTTGTTCTTTCCAGATCTGGTAACCTTTTTCGGTCATATGAAGACTATCTTCCAGAAAAAGTTCTGGTTCCGGAAAGCCTTTCTCATTTAGCATATCTGTATAAACATCAATATATGTTAAATCCTCATTTTTACTGGCAAGCTTTTTAAATTTCGCATTTAATTTTTCATATTTATCTTTTAAATCCCATCTTCTTGGACTTGGTTTTGCGGAGATAATAGCGATATCCGGATGGTCCAGATTACCTCGAATCATTCTAAGAAGTTCTTTAAGGTCCTTCATGATTGTTTTGGGACTTTTATTGCCAGCTATATCATTATCTCCTTCATAAATAACGATCTTCTCAGGATTATATGCGAGAATCAAGTCTTCAAAATAGTATATGGCATCTGAGAAATGCGATCCTCCAAAGCCTCTGTTAATTACCGGATAATCTTTGAAATCTTCCCGTAGTGATTTCCACATTCGCATAGAGGAACTCCCAATAAACAAAAAACATCCATCAGGAGGAGGATCAGTTTTATCAGCCTTTTTATACGTATTAATTTCATCCTGAAACCGCAATGGATCAGGATTGTCTTCGAAAAACAAAATCAAAGAGACAAGAGCAATGACCACTTTCATCATACAAAAATATAATTAGTATTTGATCATAAAGATAGGTATTTATATGAATTCCATCTACATAAGGACTGGTTAATGAATTCATCCCTCCTTAACTAAAAGATCATAATCTGGCAATACCAATATTTTGGAATCATGAAAAAAATGCATACTTTTACAGGCTATGCCTATCAAAAGCATAATAAAATATTAGCACAAGAACACTATACCAAACATTAATAAATATGAATTTTAAACCAAAATTAGTAAGAAAAGGAGACAGCGAATCAAAGGTCGGTACGAGCTCAAACTATGAGCCGGTGACAAAGTACATGACTACCGATCTGATTACATTTACCCCGGAAACAGATATAATGAAAGCTATTGATAGCATGATCGAACATCAGATCTCCGGAGCCCCTGTTTTAAATGAAAAAAAGGAATTGGTTGGGATGATCTCGGAAAAAGATTGTATCACGGTTATTATTGATAGCGTTTATCATAACCAGCCCATATCAACCAGTAAAGTATCGAAATATATGACTACGAATCTAAAAACAGTTAGTGTTGAAGCGGATGTTGTAGATGTAGCCAATGAATTTCTGAAGAAAAACTATAAAAGGTTTCCTGTTACAGACGATAAAGGACGCCTGGTTGGGCAGGTCAGCCGCAGGGATATCTTAAGAGCTGTAAAAGCCATGGATGTTACGACCTGGCAGAATGAAGTTAAAGTATCCCGTTCATAGCGGGATTTTTTTTTAGTATCCGAATAATTCAGGCAACCAAAGGGACAGATCCGGGAGATAAGTCACCAGCATAAGAACAGCAATCATTGCTATAAACATCGGGAGCAAAGGCTTAATTACATCCTGAATTTTAACTCCAGCGACACTGCAGCCAATAAACAATACTGAGCCAACCGGAGGAGTGCATAAACCAACACTTAAGTTAAGCACCATAATAATTCCAAAATGAATAGGTGATAATCCCAATTGTGTCTGGACTATCGGGAGGAATATGGGGGTGAATATCAGCACTGCAGGCGTCATATCCATAAATACACCTACGAACAATAGAATCAAATTTATTATCAGTAATATGATGAATGGGTTATCACTGATGCTCAACAATCCGGCACTGACATTTTGGGGGATGTTCTCATAAGCCATGATCCATGAAAGGCCCATACAGGCCGCTACCAGCAACATCACTATGGATGTAGTTCTTACCGATTGAAGTAAAATTTCAGGCAGGTCTTTGTAGGTGATCTCCCTATACAAAAGTGCAAGGATCAAAGCATACAATACCGCAATAGCAGAGGCTTCGGTTGCGGTAAAAAAACCTGCCACAATACCACCTATGACAATTACAAGCATCATAAGGCTTGGGAAAGCAGCCCAGAATTTCTTTAATCCCAGGAATGTTTTTTCCTTATTTTTCCTGATCTTCCATCCTGAGAATAAAATGAATATCCCTATTAAAAGGATCCAGATAAATCGATACATGGTGGATGAAAAATTATTATGTGCATAGAGCATAGCACTGATAAGTATCAAAATAAGGACTGAAATTATTAATATTTTTAAAAGGGAAAACGCAACACCTTTGATGCCTTTTTTCTGATAGATCAAAAGAGACATGGAAGTGATCATTATAGCAATACCTGTCAGAATTCCGGGGATATACCCAGCAAGAAATAAGGCCGTAATTGAAGCACCACCACTTGCCAGGGAATAAACAATAAGAACATTACTTGGTGGAATGGATAAACCAGTCGTCGCTGAACTTATATTTACTGCTGCACTAAAATTTCTATCGTACTTTTCTTTATCCATTTCCGGTCCCATGATACTCCCAATAGCAGAGGCTGCTGCTGCCGATGAGCCGGAAATTGCTCCAAAAAGCATATTAGCGATCACATTTACGTAGGCCAGCCCACCCGTTAACCCGCCTACCAGTACTTTTGCAAAATCAATCAACCTGTGGGCGATCCCGCCTGAATTCATTATATAGCCTGCCAGAATGAAAAAGGGTATGGCCAATAGAGCAAAACTGTCAAGACCAGTAGCCATTCGCTGGGCAAAAGTGGTGAAAGCTGGTAATGAATCAATACTAACCAGCATGGTCAGTATGCCGGAAATACCAATTGAGTAAGCAATCGGAACACCTATGGATAACAGAAAAATAAAACTCGCCACCAATATTAATACCCCCAAATATTCCATGTAAACTTTATTTATTTTCTGATTTTAACAAATTCAAACTGTTATCTATTGAATAAAACAGAATAATTAGTCCGCTAACAGGAAGAACGATATATACATATCCCAATGGCAGTTGTAGTGCTGCCGATTTTACTTCCAAGATAAATCTTGAATAGACCAGCCAGGCCCCTCCAATTACCAGCACAAAAAAAGAAAACAGGAAAATTGCAACGTGTATAAACAATTCCAGTCTGGTTTTATTCTTAATGTTAGACTTCTGAAGCAGCAAATCAATTGCCAAATGTTCCTGCCGGCCAGTAACGTATGCCGCCCCAAAGAGACTCACCCAGATCAATAGAAAGCCGGCAAGTTCATCAGTGAAGGAACTCGGGGAGGACAGAATATATCGGCTTATTACCTGCCACAATACATCAATCACCAGAATGCTCAGCAATAAAATAAGCAGTTTTTCAAGGATTGAATCTACATGTCTGCGCAATTTCATATTTAGAGATCTATTGAGCCGCCTGTATCCTTTTAATATAACTGTATAATCTTTCCTGATCCTTATAGGAGTCATAAACTTCATCTACTTTTTCTGCAAAGAGGGATTTGTCAGGATAATAAACGGTTACTCCTGCCTTTTGAACCTCTGCAAGGGATTTTTTAACTGATTCAGACCATAGTTTCCTTTCTAATGCCACTGATTCAGTTGCAGCCTGTTGGATCCATGATTTTTCCTGATCGCTTAATTTATTCCATATGTGCTGGCTGATGATCAGAACATCCGGTACGGCGGTATGCTCATCAAGTGCGTAATGTTTACACACCTCATAATGGTGGGAAGTATAGAAACTAGGTGGGTTGTTCTCTGCGCCGTCGACCACCCCGCTTTGCAAGGCAGTGTATAATTCACCATAGGATATTGGTGTTGGGGAGCCTCCAAGCGCTTTAACCATATCCATGGCGGTTTTACTCTTCATTACACGGATCTTCATGCCTTCCAGATCAGAAGGATTTAATATGGGTTTATCTATTGTATAGAAACTTCTGCTGCCGGCATCATAAAAACACAGGCCACGGATGTATCGATTTTCTGTACTTAATAATAATTCCCGCCCTATCTCCCCATCCAGCACATTAACAGCATGAGCGCTATCCCTGAAGATATATGGTAATCCAAGTACTTTGTAATCCTCGGTAAAACTTTCCATTACGGCAGCTGAAACTTTGGTAATGGCAAGACTTCCGATCTGCAAAAGTTCAACGCACTGTTGTTCAGATCCAAGTTGTTCGCTGGGATAGATCTCGATTTCCATTTTACCTTTCGATAGTTCTGAACACCTCTCCGCCATAAATACCATGGCTTCATGAACAGGATGATCGGGCGGTAAAGTGTGAGCAAGTTTTAGATACCTCTTATCCCTCAATTCTTTACATCCACTTAACAGAGCCATAAAAAGAAAGACTATTGCGGTGTACTTCCCTGCCTGTCCTAACTTCAAGATTGTTATACCCATTTCTACTGAATCATAATTCACCCGCAATCGGATTATTTAAACCTGATCTTTTTATAGACTTCGATCGATGTCTTCATATTCTGTACAATACCCGGATAATCAAATTCACCATCAGATGTTTTAACAAATAGCTGGGAACCCATTCCCACGCAAAAAGCGCCTGCATTAAACCATTCTGACAGGTTCTCCTCAGTTGGCTTGACGCCCCCGGTTGGTAAAATATTGGTCCAGGGGCAAGGTCCTTTAATATTTTTGATGAATGACGGCCCGCCAATCTGGCTTGCAGGAAAGATCTTAACTATTTCTGCTCCTAATTCCTCAGCTTTAGCGATTTCGGTCAAAGTTCCACATCCTGGCATCCATGGTATTTTTCGCCGGTTGCACAGGATAGCCATATCTTCCTTTAAAACGGGTGATACAATAAAATCAGCGCCCAATTGAATATATAATGATGCTGTAGCCCCATCAACAACAGATCCCACACCAATAACCATATCCGGTAAATTTTCTGCTACATAATGGCTGATCTCTGAAAAAACTTCATGTGCAAAGTCTCCCCTGTTCGTAAATTCAAATATCCTGGCACCACCTTCATAGCATGCTTTCATGATCTTTTTACATGTATTAGCATCTTTATTATAAAAAACAGGAATTATGCCCGTATCAACAATTTTATTGTAGACTTCCAATCTTTTAAAGCGAGCCATATTTATTTTGATTTAAAGTTGAAAAAGTTTTTTGCATTATGATATGAAATATTCTCTATCATTTGACCTAACCAGGCAGGATCACCCGGTAATAAACCATTTTCCACATCATTTCCAATTAAATTACATAATATTCTTCGAAAATAATCATGCCTTGGATAGGACAGGAAACTTCTGGAGTCTGTAAGCATGCCGACAAACCGGCTCAGCAGTCCGAGATTTGACAAGGCATTTAATTGCCATTCCATACCATCCTTTTGATCCAAAAACCACCAACCTGATCCATATTGTATCTTACCGGGCACTGAACCATCATTAAAATTCCCGACCATTGTCGCAAATAAATAATTATCTCTGGGATTCAAATTATAAAGTATCGTTTTTGGAAGTGTATTTGTTTTGTCTAGATTATTTAGAAATTTAGATACGGGTCTGGCCATCTCTTTATCTCCTATGGAATCAAATCCGGTATCCGGCCCTAAAACAGATGCCATCCTTGAGTTATTATTTCTTAGAGCCCCGAGGTGAAATTGTTGGGTCCACCCTTTTTCATGGTCCATTTCGGCCAGATAAATTAATAATGCAGACTTAAATTTCATCAATTTCTTTTTGGATACAGAAACACCTGACCTGATGCTGTTGAATATCTTCTTAATTTCGAGCTTTTTGAAACTGCTTGAATACATTTCTTCCAGTCCGTGATCAGAAAGCCGGGCACCCATGTAGTGAAAATAATCATGCCTTGATTTTAGTGCATCGATTAAGGTTTGCAGATCTTTTATATCAACATTGGACATATCTGAAAGCTTATCAAGATATTCATTATATAAAACCACGTCATCAGCAGCCATAGCCTTATCAGGTCTGAATGCTGGCAATACCATCGTTTCAAATCCATCTTCCCTGATCTTTGCATGATGTTCCAATGTATCAGTGGGATCATCCGTGGTGCACACTACTTCAACTTTGAATTTCTTCAATAGATTCCTGGTGCTGAAATGTTCAGAATTTAAAAGCTCAGTGCATTGATCGTATATGCTTTTGGCTGTCCCGGCATCCAAGAGTTCTGTTATACCAAAAGGATTTCTTAATTCCATGTGTGTCCAATGATATAATGGATTTCTCATAGTATATGGAACTGTTTCCGCCCATTTTTCGAATTTCTCGTAATCCCCTGCGTTGCCTGTAATATATTTCTCCTCAATACCATTGGTTCGCATGGCTCTCCATTTATAATGGTCACCGTCTAACCATATCTTCGTCAGATTTTGAAAATTCTTATTCATTGCAATTTCATCCGGTGGCAAATGGCAGTGATAATCAATGATGGGCATTTTGCTTGCATGGTCGAAATATAAGGACCTGGACATATCTGAATCAAGCAGGAAATCTTCGGATAAAAATTCTTTCATTAGACTATTTTTTTCCCTGAAAATATTGGATCTATATGCTTATTTAAAATGTTTTCGGTGACGAGAGGCCCGATAATATCCTTGTTGTCATTTACCAGGCTGATGAATTGATCCCCGGACTCAGCAGCAATCTTATAGGCAACATGCAGTAATTGGCGAAATTCCGGATTATAATTCGGATTGTTCTGATCATGCCTTAAAGTTTGTGAAAATTTAATACTATCCCAGCGGTTTACTTCCTTAGGCTGTGGTAAATTTTCTCTCCGGATATTGATCACTGTGGCGTAAGGCCCCGTCAATTCATCGTATCTGACGAGTGCCTTGCTGTAAATTTCTTTTGCCAAATCCAGGCCTTGCCTTCCTGATAATGCAAGGCCTGCAAGTTCTTCGAGCCAGGTAGTCCCTGCTGTCTTAACATGGACCCCCTTGTCGTACTTTTTAATTGTATTGTGAATAGATTCATAAATAGAAAATTTGTCACTTCCGGAATGAACGCTGAGCTTAAGATTAGCAGGCAAATTAAATTCTCTGATAGCATAATCGATAACAAGAAGATCTTCTTCAAATTCTTTCTGAAAAGTTTTAACATCGCCCACATAATCTACTCCTTTGTTAAACCTGCCGGTGAACTTCGGGGCAATGGTTTGAATTTCAACACCATATTGAGCTAGCCCTGACAGGATCATAAATAGTTCAACTGGAGTTTGCGGCTCTTCAACCTCATCCATGGATACTTCAGCAATAAAGGAAGGCCCTTTTTTTACTTTAATATACTGATAGATTTTAGCTGCTTCCATAATGGCACCTAAAAATTTTTCACCGATATGCCAAAGGAAATCCCTCCCGATGTAAAATGGCTCCGGTATGGATGGAATTTCGATTTCTCCTATAAATTTTGAATTTATTTTTATGAACTGTTCAATTTCTTCTTCTTCAACTTTGCTATTGATGTATTCAGCAACATCTATTGTGAAAAAATCTGAAGATTCTATAAAATCTTCTACATTAGTGAGATTTATATGATCCGCATCAACCCTGTATTCATGCTCCCATCCGGATACTTTTACCGCCTCATCTGCTTCATTCCGGACTGACTGAGGAATCGAATGGACTGTTTTATGCTCCCGGTACGATTTGTTCCAGACCGGAGTGATAAGTAAATTGTTTTCAAGTGATTTTTGAAAAGCCATTAGTTGTGCAAGACCCTGGCGGGCAAATCTATCACCTATTCCGAATGAGTATTTATTTAATTTCATTATACATTAAAAAATCAAATATTAATTAAAAGATTACCTTATTCCTTAACCCGTAAAATTATTGAATTCAATATTTAGAATGATTGCATTTCACTTAATTTCTTGTACAAACCATTCATTATTATAAGTTCGTCGTGATTTCCTTCTTCCACAATTTCACCGTCCTTCAACACAACAATATGATCCGCCTTCTGAATAGTACTCAATCTGTGAGCAATGACAATAGAGGTTCTTCCCTTCATCAGGTTATCCAGGGCATCCTGTACAAGTTTTTCTGATTCTGAATCCAGGGCTGATGTAGCTTCATCGAGGATCAGAATAGCAGGATCATTTAATATTGCCCTAGCAATGCTGATACGTTGACGCTGCCCGCCAGAAAGTTTACTGCCTCTTTCACCTATATTGGTATGGTATCCATCCTTTGTCTGAATAATAAACTCATGTGCATTGGCCACTTTTGCAGCTTGTTCCACATCCTCCTCACTAATATTGTTCAGGCCAAATGCTATATTATTGAAAATAGTATCGTTAAAAAGAATGGATTCCTGGGTTACGATACCCATCAGATTCCTCAGAGAAATTAAATCAATATCCCTTATTTCAGTATTGTCCATCATTAACTTCCCGGATTGTATATCATAAAATCTTGGGATCAAATCTACCAAAGATGATTTTCCCCCTCCGGAAGGTCCAACAAGCGCAATTGTTTCTCCTTTAGGAATTACCAGGTTGATATTTTTAAGAACAGGGCTTTCACCGTATGAGAAAGATACGTTCTGAAATTCAATTTTTTCCCTGAACTGTTCTTTGGTTATTGCATCAGGTTTATTTTTAATATCCGGTTCAATGTCAATTATCTTAAATAATCGTTCTCCTGATACTATTCCTCTTTGAATGTTGGCTATTGCTTTTGAGATACTCTTAGCCGGGGTAAGTACCTGTGAAAATACAATGATATAGGTTATAAACCCGGAAGCATCAAGGTTTGATTGTTGGTTCAATACAAGAAATCCGCCATAAACAAGGATGGCTGCTACAAATATTACACCCACAAATTCAGATAATGGAGATGCCAGATCTCTTTTCCTGATCAGAGAGATATACGTTCTGGCATATTTGTATGTTTCCTTCTTAAATTGACTATTTATAAAGGAAACAGCATTGAAAGCTTTTATTATCCTGAGTCCGGATATCATTTCTTCAGTTTGATTGACAATCCGCCCCAGTGACTCCTGAGTGGCTTTCGAAGTTTTCCTTAATTTTGCGGCTATTACAGTAATAATAGTAGCCGCAATCGGGATCATTAATAATGTAAAAAATGTTAAGCTGGGGGATCTCCAGAATAAGTAAGTGAATGATAAAATAATTGCTATAGGGTCCCTGAACGTGACTTCCAGTACCTGGGTAATTGAATTCTCAATCTCCTGAACGTCATTACTGATCCTGGACATGATATCTCCTTTACGTTCGCTGGAGAAAAATCCAATATGCAGGTGACTTACTTTGCTGAAAAAATCCTGCCTGAGGTTTTTAACGGTTTTGGCCCTGATAATACCTGTAATTATATGAGAAAGATAACGAAAAGTATTAGCCAGAAGGTTTGCGGAAATAATAATAAAACAAATGAAAATAAGTGATCCATAATCACCAAATTTCGATGTGACCTGAATTAAGTAATAATAAAATGCATGTATGATATACTCAAAACTGGGAGTGAATACCGGCTTTGATGAATAGGTCGTTAATAATTCCGGATCTATCTGGTTGAATATTATATCAAATAGTGGTTTTAATAAGGTGAGATTCAGTAATCCGAAAAAAACGCCTAAGAAAGTATAAAGGAAGAATTGTGGCAGATAGAAATTCAGGGGTCTTACATAGGAAAGAATTCGCAAGAGTATCTTCATTGATTTATTTAATGTTTGACAAAAATAATGGTTGAATTTTTATTGAGGCGTATTTTTTAGATTAATTAGTTCAACATAACTTCCTGGAGAACCGGATAACTTCAAATATAGTCTATAAAAACACTTAATTTTGATTATTTAAAACTTCCATATAAAGGTCAGAATACTGTTTTATACTTTTCTTCCAATCATATTTTTTGGAATACTGAATAAGTTTATTTTTCATTTCCTCTTCGTTCTCTTCATATTCTCGTATTTTCGATCTGAAGATTTCTGCCATATAATCCGGATCGAAGTAATTCCAGTAAAAGGCAAGATCACCTCCTATTTCAGGCAAACTCGTTTCATTGGATATAAAAACAGGTTTTCCAAACCTCATCGCTTCAATTACAGGTAAGCCAAATCCTTCCACCCTCGAAGGAAAAAGAAAGGCCGAGCAGTTTTTATATAGAAAAATCTTATCATCTTCGGATACAGTGCCAGGCAATATCACCTTATTCTGAAGATGCCGATCATTGACAGTATTTATAATCATCCTGGCATATTCAGATGATTTCTCACCAGCTATAACTAAATTATACCCTTCAATCTTTTCAATAAGGTCTACTAAAACATGAAAATTCTTTTTTTTAAGCACCATCCCCAGGGCCAGTAAATATTTTCCTTTGGGAAGGTAAGATGGCCTTGTAACTTCTTTATCAGAATCAATATCTACTCCGTTATAAATAACACGTGAGATTTTTCCTTGAAGATTAAGATTCTCCATGGAGATTTTAGCTGTATAATGTGAAATGAATGTTACAGCTGATGCACGCTCAACTTTTTTTTGTAATTTCCTCAAACGTCTCTTCGCTTTTGACCGACTTTTTTCTTTCAGAAAATTAAGGTCATGAATGGTCAGGATGGAGGGAGATTTTGTGTCAGCCGGTAAAAAGGAGGAATCCTGATGTAATGCATGCCAGAGATCATATTTTTTACAAAAAAAAGGAGCAATTCTTCTGAGCAATGATGTATTTTCATACCCATAATCCTTCCCGAATATTCCAGTTTTTGATTCCGGGACAAGAAAATTAAAGTACAGATCTTTATTTTCTATATCTGAAATGTGCTTTCCATAATAATAACTGAACTGACCCAGTCCGGAATTGGGATTTTTCAACTTACCCATATCTAAAAGCACCTTGAACATGTATAATATCTGTCAGATCGATCAGTTATATATCTGTGAATATAGGAAAATACTTTCTGATCCTTCTTTTAAATATCAAAATAACTATTTGCACAAATTCGTTAACTTTGCGGTGCCAAAACCATATTTCTACCTTACTAAAAATTTACAATAGTTTATAATTCGTATTTTTAACAAAAATCCTGGATGATCCTGAAAAGATTTCTGATTTTCTTTTTCATTCTAATGGCTCATTTATCCTTTTCAGGGATAGATTCCCTGGAATATCATGTTCAGGGATACGCTGCCATGGGTACAGAAGGCTACCCCCCTCACTGGATAGTGAGTAACCGCTACGGGATGTTCAGTGATACCACCAACAACCTGATGCTGGTTCCTGGATTCAGTATGCCCATGTCTTTTGGAAAAAGATTTGGGATTGAGATTGGGTTTGATGCAGCTTTTACACTGAATGTAAAGAGAAACCTTATTTATCAGGGATATCTTAATTTAAGGTATGGAAAACTGAAAATAATCGCCGGGAGACAGGAATATACCATCGGTCAGTACAGTGAAAAGCTTTCTGTAGGTTCTTTCATCGTCAGCAACAACGCTTTGTCTTATCCCAGGGTGGGAATAGGTTTCTACGAGTATGTAGATGTGCCTTTTACCAAGGGCTATGTACAGGTGATGGGGGCATTTAATCATGGATGGTTAGAGGACGACAGGTTTGAACATAGCCTAATAAGCGATTCATATGTTCAGGAGAAATATGCATATATACGATCAAATAAATTGCCTGTGAATTTGCACCTGGGTATTGCTCATCTGGGGATTTATGGAGGAAGCAAAAGCGACGGGACGGAAATTCCGTATGATTTCTGGTCAGCCTTCTTTGCCAGGGGATCCAATGTGGCCGGTCAAAAGGGAGAGGCTGCCAACGCCTATGGGGAACATATGGGAATATTCGATTGGGGGCTCAACTTCAGGATCAAAGGATTAAAATTTCAATTATATCAGCAGAAACCCATTAATGACAGTGGGGGATATCACAAATGGTTTAAATACAACAAGGATAATTACATTGGGGTCATCGTGGAGACAAAGCTTCCTTTTATCAGGAAAGCGCTGTATGAATATGTCTCAACGACCAACCAGGTAGGAGAAGGGACTCCTGATCCTGTAGTTGATGGAAAAATATTATTTCCCTTCAGGGATGATGACAGGCTCTGGCTCGAGCAATACTATACAGATCTGGGATATGAGGTTTCAGGATTCGATGTGATAGACTGGTATGAATTTCTGGAAGATGAAGTTAATTATGGACACAGATTTGGAGGGCGGGTAGATTATTACAATAACAATAATTATCGGAATATCTATCAGGGTAGAATTATGGGCATGTCAATCTTTCATACAAAGCCGCAAATGTTAAAATATACTGGTTCAAATATTAGTGGAGAGTATGTTGTAAATAACCGGGTCAAGGCTCACCATTTTGGTTTTGAAGGTGCAATTAATCCCAGGCTTAGCTATTGGGCTAAATTTACCTACACCCAGAATTACGGTTCCTGGCAGGAATATGAAGGAAGGTACAAATGGGACGGCATCGTTCTGGATCCTGATTTTGATTGGTACTATAAAGGGACAAAGACGCAATGGTACAGCCTGTTTGAAATAGATTACAGGTTCGTCAAAGTTAAAGGCCTAAGCCTTCAGGCTGCTGTTTCCTATGATTTCGGACAGATTATTGATAATTTTGGGGGTCTTCTGGGCTTGAGATATAGTGGCCTGGTAAATCTCAAAAAGTCGCGAAAGAAATAACCTCAACATGCTCTATCAATGTCAAAAAGTGTTTCAGTAATTATACCCAGCTTCAACGGGAAAGAATTATTAGAAGAAAATCTTCCTTTTGTTATCCAATCCCTGGGCGCGGTTCCCCGTTCAGAAATCATTATTGTTGATGATGCCTCCTCGGATGGTTCTATTGATTTCCTGAAGAGCAATTATCCTGAGACAATAATGATTCAGAATGTAGAAAATATCGGATTTGGACCTTCTATCAATGCTGGCCTTGAAAAAGCAAATTATGATCTTGTTTTATTACTTAACAATGACATCAAACTGGATAAAAAGTACATTTCAACATCACTGAAATATTTTGAGCATCCAGGGACATTTGGTGTCATGGGAATAATTAAGGATGAATTGAGCGGAGTAATTATAGAAGGAATAAAATGGCCCCGGATTTCTGTATCCGGACTGAATTATAAAGATCTCAGGATGCCGGAGATTGAAAATTGGGATGAACCCGTATTTACATTTTATTTATGTGGAGGTAATGCAATTGTGGACAGGGAAAAAATGTTGGAACTTCAAGGGTTTCTCGATATATATCATCCTTTTTATCTGGAAGATGTTGATCTGTCTCTTAGGGCATGGCTTTCTGGTTGGAAGCTATATTTCAACCCGGAAGCACAATGCTTCCATAAACATTCCGCAACCATAAGTAAATACCACTCAAAAGATTTTGTTAATCTCATATCCAAACGTAACCGGCTTATATTGAGCTATCTGTACCTTACGGGCTATAATGAAATATTATTCCGGATTTCCACCTATATCAAATCCCTGTATTATAAGCTATTTTACACCTTTAATTTATCTCATATATATCCGGGATACAGAGAATTCTTCAGGGTGCTAGGGAAACTGAACACGTATCAGGTCCCCATGAATAAAAGAAAAAATCTTAAAAAGGTTATTACTGAAATTCAACGGGATATTGGGGGAAAATTCAAGTAATTTTTTTATGCATTGTTTAACAAACAATATTATAATCTGTTCCTTTTCCATCTGTTATGTGACCAGAGCCAGCTTTCAGGATTTTCCCTGATAGAGATTTCAACCATCTCCGCGTACTTGCTTATAATCTGTTCATCATTAAGAGCTTCCGGGTTGAGGCAAATATCCTTAAACTCCATTTCATAATAACCGCGACCCAGCCGTCTCATTTCACCAAATACAATAGGCCAGTTAAATGATTTCGCCAGTCTTGCCATGCCTGCATAAAAAACCGTATCCTGATTCAGGAAAGGGGCCCATATTACCTGCTCATCCGACCTGGGTGGTGACTGATCTGCAACCAATGCAATCACATGTGGTAAATTTCTCTTTTTCAGGCTTTCACGAAATACTTGTTTCTTTTCAACGGGTATGGATCCGAACCTGCTGCGAATCCGGATCATCAGTTTATCGAAAAAACTATTTTTTATTTCCTGATATACCGCATCGATTGAAGGTTTGAAATGAACCGCACAAATGGCCAGCATCCATTCCCAGTTACAAAGATGAGATGTCGTTGCTATTACAGAAATATTTTTGTTATATAGATCGTTGACCTTTTCAACATTAAGAATTTTCATCCTTTTGGTGAATTCCTCCTTTGATATACTGAGTAGTTTAAAGGTTTCAAGGGCTACATCTGTTAAATTTTTATAATATCTGGATTTTATCTTTCTGATTTCCGCTTCGGATTTATCCGGGAAGGATTTCCTTAGGTTTTTCAGGATCACAGCCGATCTGTATCGTAAAATATATTCAGCAAAAAATGCCATCAGGTCAGAGATTAAATAAAGTAACCAGAAAGGCAACCAGCTGATCAATTTAAAAAGTATCATCAAATTGTGTAAGATTATTGCATTGCTTTACAAAATTATACAAAAACCTGAACCTATTTCGCAAGAATGTTGTTTTAGTGCAATTTCTGATATAATTGTATATGGCATCATTTAAATAATTATGTAACTTTGATTAAGATGAGAAAGAGAACCCCACTACGATATTCTCCTAACCAAAAAGTTGAAATCTTCGAACTGGAATTTCTCCCTCATATTCATTCCATATATAATTTCGCCTACAGGATTACATTTGATGAAGATGATGCAAAGGATCTGGTCCAGGAAACCTATTTAAAATCATTTAGATTTATTGATTCTTTCGAAAAGGGAACTAATGCGAAGGCCTGGTTGTTCCGAATTTTAAAGAACAGTTTTATAAATGAATTTCGAAAGAAGAATAAAGAGCCTGTAAAGATAGATTACCAGGAGGTTGAGGCTTTCTATAATTCTGATGAATTGAATCATATGATCACTTCTAATCTTCAGGTGGAAGCAATAAAAGAGATGATCGGCGATGAAGTATCCATTGCCTTAAATTCTCTGGAAGTAGATTTTAGAACAGTGATAATATTATGTGACATTGAGGGATTTTCTTATGAAGAAATGGCATTGATCCTTGATGTACCAATAGGCACGATCAGATCCCGCTTACACAGGGCAAGAAATCTGCTCAGGGAAAAGTTAAAGAGGTATGCCGGATCAATGGGATATAAATAGAATATTAAAATGGCACGCAGAGAAAAATTGAAAAATGTTAAGAAACCTTGTCCCGATCATGAAAAATGTATTCATGTGATAAACCTGGTTATTGATGGTGAAGCAAACAAGGACGAAGAAGCTTTTTTTTATGCACATGTTCGGGACTGCCTTGACTGCGCCCAATATTACAAACTGGAACAATCTATCCGGGCAGCTATTCGAAAAAAACTGGAGGTAAAAGAGGCACCTGAAGAGTTGATCGTTGAGTTGAAAAAAAGGGTGAAGGACTCTTTCTTAAATCCTTCTGATGATGTCAGCTAAGAAAGCAATAATTGTTGCCGCACCGTCAGGATCCGGAAAAACCACAATAGTAAAATATTTACTGAATAGGATCCCTCAATTACAATTCTCAATATCAGCCACTTCCAGGAAGAGTAGGGAGGGAGAAACTGATAAACGGGATTATTATTTCCTGAGTAAAGAAGAAATGATGGATAGGATAAATAATGGAGATTTTGTGGAATGGGAAGAAGTTTATTCTGGAACATTATATGGCACTTTAAAATCAGAAGTAGAAAGGATCTGGGCTGATGGGAAGGTTATAATATTTGACGTAGATGTGAAAGGTGCGATTCAATTGAAAAAATATTTTAAAGAGGATGGGTTATCAATATTTATAAGAGTTCAGGATATTTCTGAACTGGAGCAGAGACTGAAAGCAAGAGGTACTGAAGATAATGAAAGCTTAAAGGAAAGAATTGAAAAGGTGGAATCAGAGATGGGATATCAATCAAATTTTGATGTGGTTATTACTAACGATGTCCTTCAAATCGCTAAACAGGAAACAGAAGAGATCGTAAAAAAATTCTTAAAAAAGATTTAATTGAAAACAGGACTTTTTTTTGGTTCATTTAATCCTATTCATAATGGGCATCTGATCGTATCCAACACAATCTATGAGTATACCGATGTAGATGAAATCTGGTTTGTCGTTTCACCGCTCAATCCGCATAAAAGGCAAAGCAAATCACTCATCCATGAGTTTGATCGAATAGATATGGTTGAACGGGCCATTGAGGATCAGCACAATTTTAAGGCGGTTGATATTGAATTCCATCTCCCAAAACCAAATTATACAATAAACACACTCGTTCACATGGAAGAAAGATATCCGGGTCATGATTTCCGCATCATAATTGGAGAAGATAATCTGGTGAGCTTTAAAAAGTGGAAGAATTATGAGATCATTCTTGATAATTACGGATTAATAGTCTACCCAAGGCCGCATACAAAGGACACAGAACTTAAGACTCATCGTAATGTTACCTTTGTTGATGCCCCTAAAATTGATATTTCCTCATCTTTTATTCGAAGGAACGTAAAACTGGGAAAATCTATCAAGTACCTCGTCCCTGATAAAGTGGCTGAATTTATCAGAGATAGAAAACTGTATATATAATAAACAGGGGATTTTTAAATATTAAACTGTCATTATGTCCTTTTCCTTATTGCCCAGTAACTCATCAATTTTCTCGATATATTTATCGGTAAGTTCCTGAACATCAATTTCAGCATTTTTGATGGCATCCTCAGAAACATGTTCTTTTAAAAGTTTCCTGAGGTGATCATTGGTATCTTTCCTCACGTTTCTGACACTTATCCTTCCCTGCTCTGCCTCATGCTTTGCCTGTTTTACCAGTTGAAGTCTTCGTTCCTCAGATAAAGCGGGAACATTTAATCTGATAATTTCACCGTCATTTTGGGGATTCAATCCAATGTCACTATTTATAATAGATTTTTCAATTTCCGGTATTATATTCTTTTCCCAGGGTTTAATAATAATCGATCTGGCATCAGGAGTATTGATGGATGAAACCTGGTTCAATGGTGTTGGATTGCCATAATATTCAACCATAATCCCATCCAGCATTCCTGGAGTAGCTTTACCGGCTCTTATTTTTCCAAAGGTATAATTTACATGTTGAATGGCTTTTTCCATTAGCTCTTTGGCCTCGTCGATGTAAAGTTCAATTTCTTCCATTTGTATTGTTCTTTATAATAAAAAATCAGTGAACCAGTGTTCCAACTTTTTCACCTTCAATAATTTTCAAAAGATTACCTGGTTTATTCATGTCAAATATAATAATTGGCAGGTTATTTTCCTGACAAAGTGCGAAAGCTGTCATATCCATGACCTTATACCCATTCTCAAAAACTTCCTGGAACGATATATTAGAAAACCGTGTGGCGGATGGGTCCTTCTCAGGATCAGCAGTGTATAAACCATCAACCCGTGTACCTTTTAAAACCACATCTGCGATTATTTCTACGGCTCTTAAACTCGCTGTTGTATCCGTGGTAAAGTAAGGATTTCCTATTCCGGCACCAAATATTACAATTCTGCCTTTTTCCAGGTGCCTGATTGCCCTTCTTCGGATGAATTGTTCACAAACCTGTTCGATTTTGAACCCGGACATCAATCTGGTAAACATTCCGGCCTTTTCAAGAGCACTTTGTAAAGCCATTCCATTTATTACGGTAGCCAGCATACCCATATAATCACCCTGAACCCTGTCAATACCACTTTCCTCTGCAGTTATACCCCTGAAAATATTTCCTCCGCCAATGACAATTGCTATTTCAATTCCGAGATCTTTAACTTTTTTAATTTCCTGGGAATATTGCTCCAGCCTTTGAGGGTCAATGCCAAATTTCTGTTCACCCATTAACGCTTCACCACTCAATTTCAGTAATATACGTTTATACTTCATGCCATAATATTTCAATATCTACACAAATATAACATTGCAAGCCCTTTAAAAAAATCTAATTTCTAATTGGATTAAATTTTCTGCATTGAAATTACCTATAGTATTCCCACTAAATCAATATTAGAAGTTAACTTTGCATGGTTTTGCAATAAAAATTTTAATAAAATATCTATTTCACCTGTTTTTAAAAACACACATATGCGCTACTTTGTAATTGCAGCATCATTAGTGTTATTGATTTTCGGATGTAAGGTTAAGCAGAGCAATACCCCAATTGAGGATAATGCTTATGCAGTTGTGGATACAACCGATAGCATTGAAATTGTGGATGAGCGGCCGCTGGAATACCCTTTATACCGGGCGAGCAGGACTCGTTTAATGGACTTGCTTCATACGAAACTGGAAATTTCCCTGGACTGGGAGAAACAAAGGTTAAATGGTCTGGCCACTTTAAAGCTGAAACCTTATTTCAATCCGCAGGATAAAGTTATTCTGGATGCAAAAAATTTTGATATACACCACATCAAACTTATAAAAGGAACAGGTAAACGTGATTTAAATTATTTTTATGATGGGCTTCAATTATTGATTAATCTTGATACACTCTATAAACGAGATCAGGATATCTTCCTGGAAATAAAATACACGGCTAAACCAACGGAAAGGGAAACCTCAGGTAGCCTGGCCATCGAATCTGACCAGGGCTTGTATTTTATTAATCATGATGGTTCAGATAAGTATAAGCCCACACAGGCATGGACCCAGGGAGAGACCGAGGCAAATTCATGCTGGTTCCCGACTATTGATTCTCCAAATGAAAGGACTACCCAGGAGGTTTTTCTGACTGTTCATGAAAAATATACTACACTATCTAACGGAGAGTTGGTTTATTCCAAGTTCAATGGTGACAGTACACGTACAGATTACTGGAAAATGGATCTTCCCCATGCGCCATATCTTTTTATGATAGCAGTTGGCGAATTTGGAGTTTATGAAGATCAATGGAATGATATTCCCGTCAGCTACTATATGGAAAAGGATTATGCAAAGTATTCTAAGAATATATTTGGAGCTACGCCTGAAATGCTGTCTTTCTTTTCAGATAAGTATGGTTTTGATTATGTATGGCCAAAGTACGCTCAGGTTGTTGTCAGAGACTATGTTTCTGGCGCTATGGAAAACACAACTGCCTCCGTGTTTTATGATGATATGAATGTTGACAGCCGGGAACTCATTGATTATCATTTTGAAAGAATTATTGCACATGAATTGGCACATCATTGGTTCGGGGACCTGGTTACCTGTGAATCATGGGCTAATATTACCTTAAACGAAGGATTCGCTAATTATGCGGAATACTTATGGTATGAATATAAATATGGAGCTTATGAAGCCGATAAGCATGCCCTTGATGAGTTCCAGCAATACCTTGATGAATCATTAGAAAAGCAGGTGGATCTTATAAGGTTTTATTATGATGATAAAGAAGATGTCTTTGATAACCATTCTTATGCAAAAGGGGGATTGATCCTTAACATGCTAAGGGAATACATAGGAGATGAAGCCTTTTTTGAATCTTTGAATAGATATATTAAAAAACATAAGTTCTCATCTGTTGAGGTCCACGACTTGCGTCTGGTTTTTGAAGAGGTGACAGGAGAAGACCTGAACTGGTTTTTTAATCAATGGTACCTTGCTGCAGGGCACCCTGTTTTAAATATTGAAGAACAATTCAATGATTCCACGCTCACGATATCGGTATCTCAGTTACAGGACCTTGAAATTGCACCTGTATATCGATTGCCTGTTACAATAGATGTCTATACAGGCGGAGGAATTGAATCTTATTATGTTGTAGTGGATGAAATATATCAATCCTTTGAATTGCCGGTAAGGGAAAGGCCAAAATTGGTATTATTCGATGCCTCCCAGAAGTTGCTTGCTGAGATCCGGCACAAGAAGAATCTTGAAGAATATACCTACCAGTATTTTAATACGGATAAATTTTTATCAAAGCACGATGCATTGGACACATTGTTGAATTGTAACAATGATAGTATTAAAAATCTGATAGTAAAAGCTGCTTTAAAAGATGAATTCTGGGTTTTCAGGCAGATGGCGATTGATAAGGTTGAGGATCTGGCTGAGGAAGATAAAAACCTGCTGATCGATGAGGTGCTCTCCCTGGCCACAAAAGATGAGAAATCCCTTGTCAGGGCAGATGCCCTGCATGTCTTAAATTCATTAAGTGGGGGTGATCATATAGAAGTATACCGCAATGCGCTTAATGACAGCTCATATATGGTTGCAGGATCGGCCATATATATCTATTCTTCACTGGATCCTGAGGAATTTAAAAGCTTAGCTTCACAATATGAAACATACAATAATATAAACATTGTCATACCATTGGCCAGTTTTTACATTGATGCAGCTATCAGAGGGAAGTATTCATGGTTTATTGATAAAATGAATTATGCACAAAGTGATGGATTATGGTATCTTCTTCAGTATTTTGGTGAATACATGATGCATGCTCCCGAATTGACACAACGGAAAGGCATTGTAATATTAGAAGATTTTGCCAGGAACCATGACAAAATATATGTCCGGCTGGCAGCCTATCAGGCCCTGGGTTTACTAAGTGATCTTAGTGGGGTGGATGGATTAAGGGAGGATATCAAGAATCAGGAACCTGACGAATACCTAAAGCAGTTATACCAGTCACTTTTCTAGCCTTAAGTAAGTGGCAGGTATTCAGTGTTTTATATGTAGAATCGCAATATTAATGAGTCGTATCAAATTAAAACAATATACCTCAATTGTTTTAATTAATTTATTTATACCAAATATTTGATTAAAAGAAAAAAGAGTATAATTTTGCATTCCCTTTGCAAAACCCAAATTTGGATTTTGTAAAAGGGCGTTTTTTTAAGTATTGAATTGAGCATAATTTTGGGGGGATACCAAAGCGGTCAACTGGGATGGACTGTAAATCCATTGGCGTACGCCTTCGAAGGTTCGAATCCTTCTCCCCCCACAGTTTATTTGACGATTTACTGTTCTGAAATATATGACTTTCAAATATTATTTTGAAGAAGAATATTAACAAACAGGGTAAAGTAATGACGGCAAATTGCTGAATATTTTGCGGGCGTAGCTCAGTTGGTAGAGCGACAGCCTTCCAAGCTGTAGGTCGCGGGTTCGAGCCTCGTCGCCCGCTCAAAACCCTAAGCCGATGTAGCTCAGGGGTAGAGCGCTTCCTTGGTAAGGAAGAGGTCACGGGTTCAATTCCCGTCATTGGCTCGATTTAGAGTTCAATTTGTTCTTTAATAGATTTGAAGATTATGATCCTGACTCAGATCCGGTTTGCCTGCTGGCTGGCCGTATTTTGATTCTATCATTATCCTGAATTGCTATTAAAAATTGATATGAAGTTAATCTTTTAGTAATTTTATAGATTGGCTGATTAGGCAGGTTTGATTTAGTATCATTTTATATGACTATTTATAAACCTGACCTTTAAGTTAAAAAAGAATTTATTTTAATCATTTTGTAACCAAATTAGATAATTTTCAAACATGGCTAAAGAAACCTTTGATCGTTCCAAACCGCACGTGAACATAGGTACGATAGGTCACGTTGACCATGGTAAGACTACCTTGACGGCGGCTATAACGAAAGTATTATCAGAGAGTGGGCTTGCTGAAGAGCGGGATTTTTCTTCTATTGATAATGCACCGGAAGAAAAAGAAAGAGGAATAACCATTAACACGGCACACGTGGAATACCAGACATCCAACAGGCATTATGCCCACGTTGATTGTCCTGGTCACGCCGACTATGTGAAGAACATGGTAACTGGTGCTGCACAGATGGATGGTGCAATTGTTGTTGTGGCTGCCACAGACGGCCCTATGCCGCAAACAAGAGAACACATCTTGCTTGCACGACAGGTAGGTGTGCCAGCATTGGTGATTTTTATGAATAAGGTAGACCTTGTTGACGACGAGGAATTGCTTGATCTTGTAGAAATGGAAGTCAGGGAACTCCTGAGTGAGTATGAATTTCCGGGAGATGATATACCGATAATCCGGGGATCAGCACTGGGCGCACTGAATGGTGAAGCTGAGTGGGTCGAGAAGGTCAAGGAACTGATGGAGGCTGTAGATGAATATATTCCGATACCAGAGAGATTAATTGACAAGGATTTCTTGATGCCAGTTGAAGACGTTTTCTCAATAACCGGTCGAGGTACTGTTGCCACCGGAAGAATTGAGCGTGGCGTTATTAACTCCGGTGATGCTGTTGATATTCTTGGTATGGGAGCAGAAAATCTTAAATCAGTAGTAACAGGTGTTGAGATGTTCCGTAAGATCCTTGACAGGGGAGAAGCGGGTGATAATACTGGTCTTCTTTTAAGAGGTATCGACAAGGATGAGATCCGAAGAGGAATGGTTATCTGTAAGCCGGGTTCTGTTAAGCCTCACCTGAAATTCAAAGCTGAGGTTTATGTGCTCTCAAAAGAAGAAGGTGGGCGGCACACTCCGTTCTTTACAAAATACCGACCGCAGTTCTATTTCAGAACTACAGACGTTACTGGAGAGATCAAACTTCCGGAAGGTGTTGAAATGGTTATGCCAGGTGACAATGTTACCATCGAGGTTGAGCTCATTAACTCCATTGCTATGGAAAAAGGTTTGAGGTTCGCTATTCGTGAAGGTGGCAGAACGGTTGGTTCAGGTCAGGTTACTGAAATTATTGAATAACAATAGATAATGAAAAGAACAAATGCGTTTCTAAAATCACAGAACGCATTTGTTTCTTTTTAAAAAAGTAACTACCTTTGCAGCCCTTTTGGGCGATAGACGGGTGTAGCTCAATTGGTAGAGTAGTGGTCTCCAAAACCATTGGCTGGGAGTTCGAGTCTCTCCACCCGTGCAAAAAT
>JAHEGY010000036.1 GCA_024644875.1 Cyclobacteriaceae bacterium | reverse complement strand
AGGAGTTTAATGCATTGTGGATGGAAACACTACAATTCATGAGAGAACTTGAGGTTCAAGAAGGCTGGTATCGCCCTGACCTATCGTATATAATCGAAGAATAATCTAAAGATTCAAAAAATTACTATCATGAAAAAGTCAACTTATTTACTATCCGCAATTTTATTGTTAACGTTTACGGCACATCTAACGGCACAAGAAAATGACGATCAACTCTGGTACTGTTGGGAGGAAACCGTAAAGCTTGAAATGATTGATCAATATCGTGCTTTAAGTAAGGAGCTCCTTGAACTATGTAAAAGTGAAAATTTTCCTTTCCCTATTTATACCTGGCAAGCCAGGCCATTTACTTATGAATTATGGAGTCCCATCGAATCCCTGGCGGACATAAAAAAGATTGGCGAGGAATGGGATAAAATACTGGTGAAATGGGGAGCAGAAAAATATGCTGCTTTCAATGAAACTAAAATTCACCAACGTGAATTTACCTGTACTATAAAAAATGATCTGCAATATACACCAGCAAATCCTGATTTTGGAAGAAACGAATTTGAATATTGCCTATGGATTGAACTTTTCCTAAAACCAGGCAAACAGAAAGAATTTGAAGAGGCCGTCAAAGAGTACAATAAAGAAAGGGTTGAAAAAGATTATGGCAGTTATGTTTTTTATGCTACCGGTGGTTTTGGTTTTGAACAACCCTGCTATATCGTCATGATTGCCGACAAAAACGAAGAATCATTTTTTAAATCACAAAAGAATATTAATGAAGTAATGAGCGATGAAATTGAAGCCTATATGAAAAAGATTTATCCCTTGATGCGAAAGCCAATGATAAACCATGACTGGTATTTATTGATGGACCTTTCATATGCGAAACCCGAGAACTGATTCAAATCCTCTTTATCACCAAGTAAAAAATAAAATATCATGAAAAACCTGGTTCTTTTATTCCTCTTCTCCCTGCTGGCTTTGTGGGGATGTCAAAAATCAACAACTGCACTTTCGGATGCCGAAAAAGAGCAAATCAAAACCGAAGTGAAAGCTGAATTTGAAAATTTAGTTGAATCGATAAGGCAACTGGATTTTGATAAATGGTCCGATTTTTACAGTCGGGAATATTTTACCTCCTCGGTAAATGGTCGTATGGGTTATATCTCAAACTACGAGCAATGGATGAAAGCAGTGGATGAAAGTTTTTCCTCCAGAAGCCGACATAAAAGTGAAACATTAGAAGTGAATATAAACGTTCTGTCCTCCAATCTGGCCTTATTGACTTTTTCCGGGATATGGGAAAACTGGTGGGGTGATAATTATAATAAGGTCAATGGCCTGGCCACTTACCTTTGGAATAAGGAAAATGATACATGGAAAGTAGTACATGTTCATGAAAGTATAAAACGAAATGTTGACCTTATCGGTGCCTGGAACATGGTTGAAGTGAGTGGTGTCGGTAACGGTAATTATTTTAAAATGCTCTTGGATGGTAGTGAAATGGAACAAATCAAAAGTTGGACGAATAGTCATTTTTTCTTTATCGGAAAGTATCCCTCAGATAATGGTACTGTGGATTCCTATGGCGGAGGCACCTATACACGCGATGGGAACCTATATGATGAGCATGTAAAATATAGTTTCTCAAAATCATACGAAGGAACCATTGTAAAAATGCTGATTGAAGTTAAGGGAGATACTTTATTCCAGACTTACCCGGTTGATGATGAAGGCTTTACTGACAAAAAAAATTATACTGTGGAAAAATATGTGCGCTTAGAATAATTTTTCAATAGTATCAATAGCAATAGATCCTGTAGATATTTTATGCCGACGGATTTAAAACCAGGATAGTGTTTTCTTTGAGGCTAAATATACTGAACAGTAATTACAAGATCTAGAACCATTTCTAACATAAAATTACTACATATCAAACAAGTCAGAGGAAAGGTAACGGTCGCCGCGGTCGCAGATGATACATACGATATACCCGGAGTCTATCTCATCGATCAGCTTTAGTGCTCCGGCCACACAGCCACCACTGCTCATACCGCCAAAGATGGCTTCCTCAGCTGCCAACCGCCGGGCCATTGCCACGGCTTCTTCCTCGGAAACATCGATCACCTGATCTACCCGCTCAGGCTCGAAGATCTTTGGTAAGTATTCCTTCGGCCAGCGCCGGATACCCGGAATCCTGGACCCTTTCACAGGTTGTATGCCCACGATCTGTACGTCCGGATTCTTTTCTTTCAGAAACCTGGAAACTCCCATGATGGTACCGGTGGTACCCATGGAGGAAACAAAATGTGTGACCTTTCCTGCTGTATCTTCCCAGACCTCAGGACCTGTAGCATGATAATGTGCTTTATAATTGTCAGGATTGGCGAATTGGTTCAGCATGTAATACCCTCCTCGCTCAACCTTATTATGTGCGTAATCGATAGATCCCTCAATGGATTCGAAAGCCGGCGTCAATATTACCTTCGCCCCAAATGCCTTCATGGTTTGTATCCTTTCAGTCGTTGCATTTTCAGGCATTACCAATTCAATTTCAAGATTGAACAACCTGGCGATCATCGCCAGGGCAATACCTGTATTTCCGCTGGTAGCTTCGATCAGCTTCATTCCTTCCTTGATCTCACCACGTTCCAGGGCTCCTTTTATCATTCCATATGCTGCCCTGTCCTTGACACTTCCTCCAGGATTATGCCCTTCCAGTTTGGCAAAAAGCCTCACGCCCTTTTTATCAAAGAGGTTCTTGATCTCTACCAAAGGTGTGTTCCCAATTAATTCCAGAATGGATGCCATGATAGAAAATTTTTGGTCAAATATATAATGTTAATTTATAACGATTTATTTTATGGTAAGTTTATTTAACCCATATTATTTTCAAAACCAGCAGGATTTTTAATGAAATAAATTCTCCCCTTGCTCCATAAAAATCTATTCTGTAAGATTATTTAAATAATCAATACTTCCCATTGTTTTAAACATCAAACACTTCTATATTTATAAGATTCAAACCGGTTATTGGAAGTACTAAACCTGGGTTTTATTCCGGAACCGGATGATCAGTTTTTCAAGCCCCTGTCAACCTCGTTTGATGGTGTCATGAAAAACTAGGCTGTTCGCTGATAAATATCAAAATACTGATTATGCAGAAAAAACTTTTCCTGATTGATGCCTTGGCCCTGATTTACAGAGCACATTTTGCCTTCAGCAAAAATCCACGGATAAATTCCAAAGGGATGAATACAAGTTCAGTCCTGGGATTTACCAACAGCTTACTTGATATCATCAATAAAGAGAAACCTACCCATATAGGTGTTGCCTATGATACCCATGCGCCTACTTTCCGACATGATGTATTCCCCGATTATAAGGCTAACCGTGAAAAACAGCCTGAAGATATTCAGGTGGCCATTCCTATCACCAAAGAATTGGTAAGGGCATTTAACATCCCTGTCCTGGAACTTGATGGTTATGAGGCCGATGATATTATCGGAACTATTGCAAAAGTAGCAGCCGAACAGGATTTTGAAGTTTTTATGATGACGCCGGATAAAGACTATGCGCAGCTCGTATCGGAAAATATTTACCTGTACAAGCCCGCATACATGGGAAATTCGGTGGATATCCTGGGCATTGAAGAGGTCCTGGAAAAGTTTGACATTCATCATGTGGACCAGGTACGTGATCTTCTTGGCCTGCAGGGCGATTCTGTGGATAACATTCCTGGCATCCCGGGAGTAGGAGCGAAAACAGCCATCAAATTCATTCAGGAGTATGGCAGTGTGGAAGAATTACTTAAAAATACCGATGAACTAAAAGGAAAACTTAAGGAGAAGGTTGAACAGTTTGGTGACCAGGCGATTCTTTCAAAAGAATTAGCAACAATTAACACTGAGGTCCCAGTTAATTTCCATGAAACAGAATTTGAATATAGTGGACCGGATACAGAGAAACTGAAACCAATTTTCGATAACCTGGAATTTCGGACCTTATCCAGAAGGGTATTTGGCGAAACACCCATAACTTCTTCTGAAGACAATGGTCAGCTCAGCATGTTCGGAGGTGGCAAGGGAGAAGAACCGGAACAGAAGGATATAGCCATCAAAAAGACATTATCCGATGTGGAACACGATTATAAGTTGATTGAATCCGAAAATGATATTATAAAGCTTGCCCGGAAATTAAATAAAGCATCCGAGTTTTGTTTCGACACTGAAACCACCGGTGTAGATGCCATAGAAGCTGAACTGGTTGGATTGGCCTTTTCCTTAAAGAGAGGTGAAGCCTATTATGTCCCTGTCCCTGAGCAAGAAAGCTCCATCAGAAAAATTGTATCGCATTTCAGGGAATCCCTGGAAGATACCAGGATCAGAAAGATCGGGCAGAATTTAAAGTATGATATTCTCGTCCTTAGAAAATACGGCGTTAAGGTTGATGGGCCGTTATTTGATACCATGATCGCTCATTACCTGATAGAGCCCGATACACGGCATAATATGGATATCCTGGCAGAGACCTACCTTAATTACATTCCCGTATCTATTGAGACATTAATTGGCAAGAAAGGTAAAAAACAGGGCAATATGAGGGATGTTGAGATTCACAAAGTGGTTGAATATGCCGGGGAGGATGCGGATATTACGCTACAGCTGAAAGAGGTATTCGATCCGATTTTAAAAGAGAAAAAATTAGAAAATCTTTTTCATGAAGTAGAGATCCCCTTGATCAAGGTGTTGGCTGATATGGAATATTCAGGTGTGAAAATAGACCGGAATACATTAGCCAATCTTTCAAAAGAAATGGACAGGGAGATCGCCGATTTGAACAAGGCTATATACGACCTGGCCGGAACGGAATTCAATATTGCATCCCCCAAACAATTGGGTGAAATACTTTTCGAACATTTGAAACTTGATGATAAACCAAAGAAAACAAAGACCGGACAATATGCCACCGGCGAAGAGATCCTAACAAGGCTGGCATACAAACATGAGATAGCAAAGAAGATTCTTGAATACCGGGAAGTACAAAAACTGAAATCCACTTATATCGATGCTTTGCCTGAGATGATCAGCCCAGGTGATGATCGTGTTCACACCTCTTTTAACCAGGCTATTGCAGCTACCGGTCGACTTAGCTCTACTAATCCAAACTTGCAGAACATCCCCATACGGACTGCAAAAGGCAGAGAAGTCCGCAAGGCATTCGTGCCCAGGGATAAAGGTTACATATTGATGTCCTCTGACTATTCTCAGATTGAACTAAGAATAATGGCACATTTTGCCAATGATGAAAGTATGATCAAAGCATTTCAGGATGGAAAAGACATTCACTCCATTACGGCAAGCAAAATCTTTCAGACCCATCTGGAGGAAGTCACACAGGATATGCGCAGAATTGCCAAAACGGCAAATTTTGGGATCATATATGGTATCTCCGTTTTTGGATTATCTCAACGTCTTAACATCCCCAGAAGTGAAGCATCTGAGATCATAAACTCCTATTTTAATGAATTCAAGGCCGTAAAAATTTATATGGACAAGGTTATTAACGAGGCCAGGGATAAAGGTTACGTGGAGACCATTCTTGGAAGAAGAAGATATTTAAGAGATATTAATTCACGGAATGCCACAATGCGGGGTTTTGCTGAACGGAATGCTATTAATGCCCCAATCCAGGGAAGTGCTGCTGACCTGATCAAAATTGCAATGATCAAAATTCAGGATTATATCCTAAAGGAAAACCTGAAGTCGAAGATGATCCTGCAGGTCCATGATGAACTGGTTTTCGATGTATATAAACCTGAGATAAAAATACTACAGCCAAAGGTTGAGGAATTGATGCAAACTGCCTTACCTTTGACAGTACCAATAGTGGTGGAATCAGGAAGCGGCAAGAATTGGCTTGAAGCCCACTGATTTTATTTTTTTGAATTATTCAGGTTTAACAAAACAATAATCCGAAAAATGTACAGATTTTTTAAGTATTCTTTTTGGTCCATGGCCATCTTGATGGCCATCTACGGATGTTCCAGCGATAATAATGTCCCTGACATTTCCGGTGAGCCCATGCAATGGCATAAGATCATATTTGCTTTCAATGGACCGGAAAGCAGCGAGCTCGATTCTTTAAATCCATTCCTGGATTATCAGATGACCGTTTCATTCTTTAAGCATGACAAACGAATCATTATTCCGGGTTTTTATGCGGCTGATGGTAATGCGGCTGAAACAAGCGCCGATTCAGGGAACAAGTGGCAAGTCATATTCTGCCCTGATGACTATGGACTATGGAATTATGAAGTATCCTTCCTGAAAGGAAAGAATATAGCTGTGGAAAGAAATCCAGAATCGGGAGAGGAAATTGCCTTTCATGGTGCAAGTGGTGAAATCTTAATATCACCATCTGATAAAACAGGAAATGATCTCAGATCAAAGGGAAGGATCCGTTATGTAAATGATCACTATTTAAAACACGAGGGTACCGGGGAAATCTTCCTGAAAGCGGGTTCTGACAGTCCTGAAAACTTTCTGGCGTATCATGAATTTGACGGAACTTATTATGGAGGAGATGGAGAAAGAAGGATCAATGAAGCTATGCCCAACCAGACATTACACCGTTATGAACCCCATATAGAGGACTGGAATGAAGGGGATCCGACCTGGAAAGAAGGCAAGATGGGAAAAGGAATTATTGGAGCCATGAACTACCTCCGTTCGAAAGGTATTAATAGCCAATACATGCTGACCAATAATGTGAATGGAGATGGACAGGATGTTTTTCCATGGATAAGGTACGACAGTGACTTTACCCGCTTCGATGTCAGTAAACTGGCCCAGTGGGAAATTGTATTCACACATATGGATAAACTAGGCATGATGTGCCATTTTGTAACACAAGAGACAGAGAATGAACTGATGCTGGATAGTGGGGATGTCGGATTAAAAAGAAAATTGTATTACCGTGAGTTGATCGCCAGGTTTTCACATCATCTGGGCGTTACCTGGAACCTGGGTGAAGAAAATGGGGTAGCTCCCTGGATAGGAACCGGGCAAAATGACCGTCAGAGAAAGGACATGAGCAAATACATCAAGGAAACCGATCCATATGATAACTTTGTTGTAGTGCATACATTGCCAAATCCAGATCTTAGAGATGATATCCTGACAAAACTATTGGGATTCCCATTCCTGGATGGCCCCAGTTTGCAGACTGAAGTGAATCATGTACACTCAGAAACATTAAAATGGCGGGAACAATCTGATCAGCAGGGTCGAAAATGGGTGGTTTGCAGTGATGAAATAGGGCATCATTCCATTGGTGCAATGCCGGATGCTATTGATCCGGAGCATGATGAAATAAGACATAAAGTACTCTGGGGAAATCTGATGGCAGGTGGAGGCGGCGTGGAATGGTATTTTGGCCATAAATATGACAATGATGATCTGAACTGTGAAGATTTCAGATCCAGGGACAAACTCTGGGAGATGACATCCCTTGCCACGCGATTCTTTCTGGAAAATTTCCCTATTGAAAAAATGAGCCCTGCAGATAATCTTGTATCTCCTCGAGCGAATTATGCTTTTGCGATGGATGATGATATTATAGTGATTTATATTCCTTCGGGGGGTGCTTCATCGGTGCGGCTTAATCCTCAGAAATCATATGAAGTGAAATGGTTTGACCCTAGAAATGGTGGAGATTTGTTTGATTCGCATGAGTTACCTGTAGTTATTACTAACTTATCAGAGTTAAATTTCCAGATCGGCACTAAAGAAGAATACGATTTAAGCAAAGATTGGGTAGCTGTTCTAAAAAGCATTCAGCCTTCTGAGGATCAACAATAATTGCATTTTAATTTATCGTTCATTATGCTGGACCATGTGCCCGAAAAATCTGATATAATTGATGCCACCAGGAGAATTTCAGGTTATGTTCATCATACGCCTATGCTGACATCCGGGCAAATTAATCATATTGCCGGGTGCTCCCTGTATTTCAAGTGTGAGAATTTTCAAAAAATCGGTGCCTTTAAAGCCCGAGGTGCTGTAAATGCCACCCTGTCACTTCGTGAAGACCAGAGGAAGAATGGCATTGCCACCCATTCCTCAGGAAATCATGCGCAGGCCTTAGCCTATGCCGGATCTATTGTGGGTGTAAAATCGTATATTGTGATGCCGGCCAACGCACCGAAAATCAAAATCGAAGCCGTCAGGGGGTACGGGGCCGAGATCATTTTCTGCGAACCTACTCTTGAATCAAGGGAATCTTCTCTGCAGAAAGTTGTTGAGGATACATCCGCATTCTTTATTCATCCATATAACAATTACTCCGTAATTGCCGGGCAGGCCACTTCTGCTTTTGAAATTTTCCAAGTCAAAAATGATTTGGATTATGTTATTACTCCTGTGGGTGGCGGGGGATTGCTTAGTGGTACTTTATTATCCAGAAATTATTTCTCCCCGGGAACAAAAGTTATTGCAGGAGAACCATCTGGTGCGGACGATGCATATCGATCCTTGATTGAGGGTAGGATCTTGCCTTCAATAAATCCTGATACTATTGCGGATGGCCTCCTGACGTCTCTTGGAGATAAAACATTCAAAATTATGCATGAAAATATTGAAGAGATCATTGTTGTAAGTGATGCTGAGATCATAGATGCTATGAAACTTCTCTGGGAAAGAATGAAGATTATCGTTGAACCTTCAGGGGCAGTACCCTTTGCCGCATTGCTTAGAAAGAAAGAGAATTTTAAGGGCAAACAGGTAGGGATTATCCTGTCCGGCGGTAATGTTGATCTGAAAAAGAATTACTTTAATATGTAGTTTCAATTTATTAAGCAATAAATCATTTTTCGTCATGAGTCCTGTAAGAAATGAAATTAAAGAAGTCCTTCAAAAACTGGGAATTGTAAATGTAAACCAGGGAGCTTCAACCGGTAACCAATGGTTGGATAGTGAAGCCATAAATATAAAATCCGTATCTCCGGTGGATGGAGCAGAGATTGCTGATATTGCTTTGGGAGATGAAAAAAGCTATAGAGCAATAATTGATTCTGCCCAGGCTGCTTTTCTGGAATGGAGAAAAAAACCCGCTCCTCAGCGAGGTGAGATTGTCCGGCAGATTGGCATAGAACTCAGGAAATATAAAACGGAACTCGGAAAGCTCGTTACTTATGAAATGGGCAAATCCTACCAGGAGGGTCTGGGAGAGGTGCAGGAAATGATTGATATATGCGATTTTGCTGTTGGATTATCGAGGCAGCTTCATGGATTCACTATGCATTCAGAAAGACCCGAGCACCGGATGTATGAACAATATCACCCCTTAGGAATTGTAGGCATAATTTCCGCTTTTAACTTTCCGGTAGCCGTATGGTCATGGAATGCCATGATCGCCTGGGTATGCGGTAATGTTTGCCTTTGGAAACCCTCTGAAAAAGTGCCATTGTGCGCAATAGCATGTCAAAAGATTGTAGCTAAAGTATTTCAGGAAAATAATGTTCCAGAGGGGGTCAGTAATTTGATCATAGGAGACCTGGAAACGGGTAAAAACATGGCAAACGACACTAATATTAGCTTAATATCTGCTACCGGATCCACGAGGATGGGTAAATCTGTTGGTGCTGCTGTGGGGGCCCGGCTCGGAAAGTCAATCCTTGAGCTAGGAGGCAACAATGCAATTATCATCAGTGAACATGCTGATTTGAAACTTGCCCTTGCATCTGCTGTTTTCGGGGCCGTGGGTACCTCCGGGCAACGTTGTACTACCACAAGGCGATTGATAATTCATGAGACCATATATAATGAATTCAAATTTTTACTGGTGAATGCATTTAAGCAGCTCAAGATTGGAGATCCACTGGATGAATCCAACCATATTGGTCCATTGATTGATAAAAACACCACGGAAATATTTAAGAATGCGCTGATAGAATTAAAAAAGGAAGGAGCAATGCCGCTGGTAGAAGGAGAGATTTTGACCGGTAATGGTTATGAATCCGGTTGCTATGTCAAGCCGGCCATTTATGAAGTAAAGAATGATATGAAAATGGTTCAAAAAGAAACATTTGCACCCATATTGTATCTGATCCGATATAGTTCTATGGATGAAGCAATATCCATTCAAAATGATGTTCCCCAGGGTTTGAGCAGTTCTATTATGACCAATAATCTTAAAGAATCTGAAAGGTTTTTATCTCATATGGGATCAGATTGCGGGATCGCAAATGTGAATATCGGAACGTCCGGGGCTGAAATCGGTGGGGCTTTTGGTGGCGAAAAAGATACCGGAGGGGGTCGCGAATCTGGGTCCGATGCCTGGAAGGCTTATATGAGGAGACAAACCAATACCATAAATTATGGAAACGAATTGCCTCTGGCGCAGGGTATTAAATTCAATCTGGACTGAGAGAATACATTTCACATGTATGAAAATATTTTATTTGAATTCAAAGAATTAAATAAAAAGCATTAAATTAGGCACTGATAACTAACATTCTTAGATCAATCAATTATGGCAGAATCCTCGAAAAGTAAATTTAAAGCTGTAATGTTAATAGATGATAATGAGATCGATAACCTCATTAATCAGAAAATGATTGAAGCCGCTGATATTGCTGAAAATATATACACCCATACAGGAGCTAAAAGTGCTATAGAGTTTTTAAAGAACCTTGAAAAACTAGAGGATGTAGGAAATAATATTCTTCCTGAAGTTATTTTCCTGGATATCGATATGCCTTTAATGGATGGATTTCAATTCCTGGATGAATTCGATAAGCTTGGGTCTGTTACCAAGGATAAGTGTAAGATTGTAATGCTTACTTCTTCAATTAATCCACAGGATGTAAATAAATCAAAAAACTACACCTACGTAAAGAAGTATATTAACAAACCGCTTTCACAGGAAAATCTTGAGAATCTGACCGTTTAGGAATACAATTAATTCGAAGCCAGGCTCGCTATAAAATCTTCATCAGCAGGTACCAGCAATGTCGGCATAAAACTCAAGAACTCATAAGATCGAAGCTTCTCAGCCAGTACGCTTATCTTATCGTGTTTATTCTTTTTGGCATCACTTTGACTGATCTTGAGGATCTTTGAGAAATCGAGCAAATGTTCACATTTCTCTTTACCAAGGAGGCGGATCTGTCGCTGAATACTATTGATCAACTGATGAAAGAGATCATAGTCATCCAGAAGGCAGTATTGCAGTGCCAAAAGAAGTTTTACTTCCAGGTGGGCATAGGGAAATCTTTTGAGACTAACTGTATTTAATAATTGGTTGATCCACTTGGCCGCTTCATCATATTTTTTCACATAATAACAGGCAAGACAACGATAACAACAATAGATCAGGTAGTTGGGAATATCGTTGACATCACTTTCATAATCATGAAATAAGCCATCATTCTCCTCATAAATCCTGTCCAGTGTCTTCATCCTCATATGTCTTTTGATCTTGCTGACCAGGAATTGCCCTGGAAAAGTATACAGGGAATAATTTGTAATCAAAGTAGCCACGGATTCATTTACAGAATCGTAAAACTCCTCTGCTTTTCTGTAGACTTTATAGTGGTTATAATATTCCAGCTTCAGGAATTCGAAAACATTTTGAAGATGGTAATAATTTGAATCCAACTCATAGAACTGAAATATTTTCTGTATTTCATTTAAGATATCTTCAATGGGCTCCAACTCCATCTCCAGTTCTTCATCTGATTCCACGAATAACCGGTGGAATATGTTCAGGCAACTCTGGTAAACGAACAATCTGTGCGACTCATACAGCTTAGTTACATTATTTGTCTCCGTTCGTAATAGATTTAACTCAAGATCCGAACGCTCGTTCCTTCCCATCATGGCATAGACACCATATTTTTTAAAATACTCTGCTAAAAGGTCCTCGGCCTTATCAACGGCCAGGGTATAAGCTACATGTTTATTATAAAGTTGAGAGTAGGTGAAAGAATCACTGGAATTTATATTAAGTTTTTTTAAGGATTTATAAACAATGGTCAGTTCATTTGACAAATCATAATCCAGCAGTTCTTTTTCCAGTTTCTTTAATGTAGCAATAGCAATGGCCTTCTTTTTTGTAAAAAGGATCTCATTTATATTGGCTACTTTTTTTAGAATATCTGCTCTTGGATTATCCATCTGTTGCAGCAGATATTCCTCAATCCTTTGATTCAACCTTGACCTGAGGGTGTAGTAAGCATTTGTATTCACCTCCAGCTCTTCCATGATCTTAGCATCAGACTGATGCTTCTCCCTCATGGATTTTAGCAGATAGGCTGATTTTTCAGCATTACTCTCGTTTAAGGATTCGTAAATTGACTGATAGTCTTCTACAGAGAGTTGTTTAATTATATTCTTAAGCTTGGCCATTCAAGAACAAAAATTTTTTGTATAAATGAAATTATCACAAAGCAAATGGAAGCTCTAAATGTAATATTTTTAATGAAAATTAAAAATTTTTTCGCGATAATTCGGGGGCATAGTCCGCAAAAAAATATAAAAGGATCCATTTAAACATAAATGAATCCCTTTTTACTAATTTCTTTAATCAATTCAGGCAAGTTCCCATAAGGACTCATCCCTGGCTTCTAAAAGAGATTTCTCTCCCATCAAATAACGATCTGCACTTCTGGCCGCTTCTCTCCCTTCCGCTATGGCCCAGACAACAAGAGATTGTCCCCGCCTCATGTCCCCGGCAGTAAACACTTTTTCCTGATTTGTCTGATAATCAGAATCAAAAACATTTCCACGATCATCAACATTGACTTCAAGTTGATCAATAACATTATCATGTTCGGGATGTATAAAACCTATTGAAAGCAATGCAAGATCACACGGCAAAGTCCGTTCAGTTCCGGGAACCTCCTTGAATTCCGCCTTTCCTGAATTTTTATTAACCATCCATTTTATATCAGCTACCTTCAGTCCCTTAACGTGGCCTTTACCATCAGAGATAAATTCTTTAGTCAGGATCGACCAGTATCTTTCACATCCTTCTTCATGGGAGGATGAGGTCCTCAATATCATTGGCCATTGGGGCCATGGATTGTTTTTATCCCTATTAGCAGGTGGTTTTCCCAATAATTCCAGTTGGGTTACGGATTTTGCTCTATGGCGGTTAGAAGTACCCACGCAATCTGATCCTGTATCACCCCCACCGATCACTATCACGTTTTTATTGGTAGCGAAGATCTCATCTTTCCGCATAAACTTATCCCCTGCCACCCGTTTATTTTGTTGTGTAAGGAATTCCATGGCAAAATGAATGCCTTTCAATTCCCTTCCAGGAATCGGCAGGTCCCTGGGAACTGTAGAACCACCACATAATATTATTGCATCATACTCAACCATCATTTCATTGGCATTAACATTTTTGCCAACTTCAGAATTGGTTTTAAATACTATACCAGCTTCCATCATCAGGTTAATTCTTCTGTCAATGACCCATTTTTCAAGTTTGAAATCTGGTATTCCATATCGTAACAATCCACCGAGACGGTCATCACGTTCGAATACAGTAACCCAATGCCCAGCCTTATTCATTTGAGAGGCGGCTGCCAATCCAGCAGGCCCGGATCCTACGACAGCTACTTTCTTACCAGTCCGCTTGGCTGGAATATGTGGCTTTACGTAGCCTGATTCGAATGCTTTCTCTACGATCGCTTTTTCAATATATTCAATCGTCACGGGAGGGTTATTAATTCCAAGAACACATGAAGATTCGCATGGCGCCGGGCAAATCCTTCCTGTGAACTCCGGGAAATTATTCGTGGAGCTCAAGATCTGATAGGCTTTTTCCCAATCTTGATGGTATACCGCATCGTTGAAATCGGGTATAATATTCCCCAGAGGACATCCACTATGACAGAAAGGTACCCCACAATCCATACACCTCGCTGCCTGATTCAATGTTTTTTGTTCCCCGAAATCAAGATATATTTCCTTATAATCTTTAATTCTTTCCCTGGAATCTTTTGCCTTAGGCAATTCCCTTTTAAATTCTAAAAATCCAGTCGGTTTTCCCATATTCTATATTTTAAACTATAGCCTGTACTTTTGCTTTATTCTTCAACAATACTGCCTTATAATCCCTTGGCATAACCTTTATGAAACTTTGAACAGCATTTTCAAAATCTTCCAATATATCCTTGGCGATACCACTGTTTGTAAAAGACCGATGATTCTTAATAAGTCTTTTTATCCGGCTTAAATCCTCATTTTCCAATGGATCGAAGTCAACCATCTCCTTATTACAATTGATAGCGAATTTACTTTCAGGATCGTATACATAAGCAATGCCACCACTCATCCCGGCTGCGAAATTTCTTCCCGTTGGTCCGAGAATTACGGCATATCCGCCAGTCATATATTCACATCCATGATCACCCACACCTTCCACAACGGCTGTAACGCCTGAGTTTCTAACGCAGAAACGTTCACCGGCCATGCCTCTGATATAAGCCTCTCCTGAGGTAGCGCCATAAAATGCAACATTCCCAATAATTATATTCTTTTTGGCTTCAAATTTCGCATTCCTGTCTGGGTAGATAATTAGCTGGGCTCCGGAAAGTCCCTTTCCAAAGTAATCATTGGCTTCACCTTCAAGTTCAAAACGAATGCCTTTAGTGCCAAAAACCCCGAAACTCTGGCCTGCAGATCCTCTTAATTTAATATTAATCGTTCCATCAGGCAATCCGACACTGCCATATTTTTTGGAGATCTCATTGGACAGCATGGCACCCACCGCACGATCTATATTCCGGATATCAAATTCAGCAGATACAGGATCAGCCTTGTCCAGCGCTGGTTTGGCTACACCAATAAGCTTCAGGTCAAGGATACGATCGAGTTCATGGTCCTGCTCCATCTGCTTGTAAAGACCAACGTTTTCAGGTGCATCAATCTTTGTTATGATTGGTTTCAGGTCAAGGGTTTTTAGTTTCCAGAAATCCAGATCTTCCCTGACCCTAAGGACATCTGCCTGACCAACCATTTCATTAATGTTCCTGAATCCCAAGTCCGCCATTATTTCCCTTAATTCTTCAGCCAGGAAGGTAAAATAATTTACCACATGGTCAGGATCCCCTGAAAATACTTTTCGTAATTCCGGTCTCTGTGTTGCAATGCCTACCGGGCAGGTATTCATATGGCACTTTCTCATCAGGATACAACCTTCTACTACCAGGGCTGCGGTTGCTACACCCCATTCCTCAGCACCCAACAAAGTAGCGATCGCCAGATCCCTAGCTGTACGCATCTGTCCATCCACCTGTACCGTAATCCGGCTTCTCAGGTCATTCAGGACAAGGGTCTGGTGTGTCTCAGACAATCCAAGCTCCCAGGGTAATCCTGCATGCCGTATAGAACTCATTGGAGAAGCTCCGGTACCGCCATCAAAACCACTGATCAAGACTACGTCTGCCTTGCCTTTAGCAACACCTGCTGCAATAGTTCCAACACCTATCTCTGATACCAGTTTAACATTTACACGGGACTCCCGGTTGGCATTCTTTAGATCGAATATCAACTGGGCTAGATCTTCAATAGAATAAATATCATGATGCGGAGGAGGTGATATCAAACCAACACCCGGAGTGGAGTTCCTTACGCGACCTATCCAGTCATCAACCTTATGTCCGGGCAATTGTCCCCCTTCTCCAGGTTTCGCTCCCTGCGCAATCTTGATCTGAAGTTCATTGGCATTGCTAAGGTAATTGCTTGTCACACCAAATCTTCCTGATGCTACCTGCTTAATGGCTGACCGTTCCCAGTCTCCATTTTTCTTGCGTTTAAACCGGATCTCATCTTCTCCTCCTTCACCGCTGTTACTTTTAGCACCTATTCGGTTCATGGCTATGGCCAGGGTAGAATGAGCTTCATGAGAAATAGAACCAAATGACATTGCTCCGGTTGCAAATCTCCTGAATATCTCTTCCTTTGGTTCCACTTCATCGATCGGAACAGGTTCTCTCTCGGAGAATTGAAGAAGGCTTCTTAAAGTAATAGCCTTTTCAGATTGAATATTTACTTTTTCAGCATATCGTTTATAAACATCATAATTTTTATTCCTGGTTGCCTCCTGTAAAAGAGAAATGGTTTCCGGATTGAAAAGGTGTACCTCACCACGTCGTTTCCACTGGTAAACCCCACCTACCTCGAGGGTATTGACCGGTATCGGTTTTTCAGGGAATGCCAATCTATGCCGTACAAGTATTTCTTTGGCAATGCCTTCCAGATCAAGACCTTCAATTCGAGAAACAGTCCCGGTAAAATATTTATCGATAACTGCTTTACTTAAACCAATGGCTTCAAAGATCTGTGCACCATGGTAAGATTGAAGTGTAGATATTCCCATTTTTGAGAATATCTTCAACAATCCTCCCCCAATAGCCTTGATATAATTTTTCTCAGCTTCTTCAGGAGTAAGTTCCTTGCTGATAAGCTTACTGTCATGAATATTTTTTACGGTATCAAGGACTAGGTAAGGATTAACGGCATTGGCTCCATAGCCAATAAGTGTGGCATAATGATGGGTTTCCCATATATCACCGGCTTCAACCACAATACCTGCCCTGACCCTTCTTCCATTTTTTACGAGATGATGATGGATCGATCCGACAGCAAGTAATGATGGTATAGGTGCTTTATCCGTTCCGGTTGCCCTGTCTGTCAATATTAAAATATTGCATCCATCATGAATAATCCCAAAATCAGCATCATTGCATATCCTCTTAATGGCTGTTTCCAATCCCTTTTTACCATCTTTTGGGTTGAATGTAATATCGATACTTCCAACCCTGAAATTAGTATGTTTTATGTGTCGTATTTTGTTGAGTTCAAAATTACTGATAACAGGCTGCGGTAAATATATCTGCTTGACATGAAGTGGCGTTTGAGAAAGAATGTTCCAGGTTCTTCCAAGACTTGTATATAAGGACATGACGATCCTTTCACGAATCGGATCGATTGGCGGATTGCTAACTTGTGCAAACAACTGCTTAAAGTAACTTGAAAGATGCTGGCTTTTGTGTGATAACACTGCCAGCGGAGTGTCTGCACCCATTGAGCCGATCGGTTCTTTGCCGTCTTCAATCATAGGTGCCAATAGCATATTCAAATCTTCAGATGTATATCCAAACGCCCTTTGCTTAATAAGTAATGATTCCGGATCATAAGGATAACGCTCCTCTTCAACTTCCGGAAGTTCATCTATTCCTATTTCATTATATTTTATCCACTCATCGAAGGGTTTCATAGAGATAATCTCTTCCTTAACCTCCTCATCACTTACAATTCTTCCTTTTTCAAGATCTGCAATGAACATCCTGCCTGGTTGAAGCCTGCCCTTGAGGACAACCTTTGACTGATCTACAGGAAGCGCTCCGGCCTCAGAGGCCATGATCACCAGATCATCTTTTGTAAGGCAATACCTTGAAGGCCGTAAACCGTTCCTGTCCAGGGTTGCCCCAACAATCTTACCATCGGTAAAACATATTGAGGCAGGGCCATCCCATGGCTCCATTAGGGCAGCATGGTATTGATAGAACTCCTTTCTTTTCTGGTCCATCTGATCATGTTCCTGCCAGGCTTCCGGAATAAGCATCATCATAACATGCGGAAGGGACCTTCCTCCCATTACCAGCAATTCTATCACGGCATCAAGATTGGCTGAATCGGAGTGAAAAGAATCACATATGGGAAGTAGCATTTGTATCTCTTCCTTGGTAAAGAGGGTGGATTCAAGAAGTGTCTGATTGGAAAGCATCCAGTTGACATTCCCTTTAATGGTATTGATCTCGCCATTATGTGCAATATAACGAAAAGGCTGAGCTAGCTTCCAGTTCGGAAATGTATTTGTAGAAAACCTGGAATGAATCAGAGCAAATGCAGATAAGACATTCGGATCCATCAGATCAGTAAAATAAGATTCCAGCTGAAAGGTAGTAAGCTGACCTTTGTATGAAATGGTATTGCAGGAGAATGTGGGAATATAGAAAAATCCGGCATTCTCTTTTACATTTCTTCCTATGGTATGTGTTGTATGACGCCTTAAAACATAAAGTTTTCGTTCGAAAGTTTCCGGATCATCACAAAACTCTTCATGGGTAACAAATACCTGTTCTATCTGAGGCTCCAAGGATAAAGCTGTTTTCCCTACGCCTTCATTATTGATGGGCACTTTTCGATAACCCAGTAATTTGAATCCCAGCTTCCTTATATTAATATTTAAAATAGTCCTGCATTCTTCCCTTATTGTTTCGTCTTTCGGGAAAAAGATCATACCAACTCCATATTTACCCTGACTAGGTAAGTCTATATCAATTTTAGCACATTCTTTCTCAAAAAACTCATGAGGTATCTGGATCAGGATACCAGCCCCGTCCCCTGTTTCCGGTTCACATCCACAACCTCCTCGATGCTCCATATTTCCCAGCATGATCAGCGAATCCTCAACCAGTTTATGAGTCCGCTTCGCTTTCAAATTGGCCAGAAAACCAATCCCACAGGCATCATGTTCCATACTTGGATCATACAGTCCTTTTCTCTTCTGTATTGTCATTTATTTGAAATTTTATAAAAAATCATCTTAATCCAATATCTGTATTAGCAAAATATTATTGCTTACACAACTATTCCTATCAGAATATTATCTTGAAATGACCGGAATGTATGCAATAAAATATTGCCTTCCGGATAAAAACTTGCAAAATCGCAATTTTTTTGAGCAAAAGCCCTCAAAAATACAAAATTCTGCTGATTTATTGAATTCTAGATAAAAAAAATATTAATCCATTAAATCCATATCATTGAAAAAATATGCAGTAAAAACCTAAATCTTTTCTCTGGATAAAACCCTGTAAAGGTTTTTGATCAGGCTATCAATCTCCCTTTTTCTCACAATCAAGGGTGGAAGAAGCCTGATGGTTTTTTCGGCTGTGCAGTTCACCAGAAATCCTCTTTCAAGCATTTTTAACATGATCGGCCGGCATGGCACATTAAGTTCAATCCCGACCATCAGTCCTAATCCCCTTACCTCTTTTATTATCGGTAATTTTCTTGACAATTTTTCCAACCTGCCAAGCATATATGTGCCGAGTTTTTGGGCATTCCCGATGAGTTCTTTATTTATTATTGTTGTGACAACTGTTTCAGCTACATTACAGGCCAATGGATTCCCTCCGAATGTTGTTCCATGATCCCCATATTCAAAGCCTTTGGAAATCTCTTCAGAGGTCAATACGGCACCTATCGGGAAACCGCCGCCCAAAGCCTTGGCAACTGTTATGATATCGGGTTTAACACCATAATGCATAAAACCAAATAAATTACCTGTACGGCCAAAACCGGTTTGTATCTCATCAAAGATCAGAAGGACATCATGGTCCTTGCAATGTTGCTGGAGTCCTGTAATAAAATCTTTATCAGCCGGGATTACGCCTCCTTCTCCCTGAACTGCCTCGACAAATACTGCAATTGTTTCGTTATTAATGTTTTCTTTAGCAGCTCTAAGGTCATTAAACGGTAATTTCTGGAAACCATCCGGTAAAGGGCCAAATCCATTTTGTAATTTTTCCGAACCCATCGATATGGAAGCCAGCGACCGTCCATGAAAGCCCCCTGTAAAAGAGACGATAGGGCCTTTTTTGCCCTTTTTATTCCCAATCTTTCGGGCCAGCTTAATAGCTGCTTCATTAGCCTCTAATCCTGAATTACAAAAGAAGGCTCTCTCATAGCCGCTCAACCCACAAAGAAGTTTGGCCAGCCGGGCCTGGGGAACAGTATAATATATATTCGATGTGTGTATTAGCTTTTGTGACTGGATTCTGATCGACTTAATAATGGCCGGATGACTATGTCCCAATGCGTTAACAGCAATTCCTGAAAGAAAATCGAGATATTTATCCCCTTTTGAATCCCAGACATAGATACCCTTGCCTTTCACCAAGGTAACAGGTAATCGGCGGTAGAGGTCAAAATGATATGTGTTTTCTAATTCCTGTGTTGAATCCATAAGGTAAAATCTTTATCCAATTCTAAAAGTCAGCCAGTCGGCCACTATGTTCAATCCTTCTCTCAGATAAGCATCCTCTACTTCGCTTTCCTCAAAAATTACTTCATCGGTTTCTCCTTCGCGAAGTGTTCCATATAATTCTTCCCGATCAGCGTTTATTTGCTCAATTTCTTCCTGCTGGCTTTTTCTCTCTTCCAGGTTCAAGCTTAACTCTGAAAGTTCCTGCATTTTCTTGAAGTCTTCATTCAGGTTAATCAGTTCTCTAAGATAAGGATCGTCTTTCAGTCGTTTTTCATGTTCCCTGGCGAGTTTTCGAATGATCTGGTCATCAATGGAGTTCATGATCCTGAATTTTGATGAGTTAATTTTGTCCCAGGGCAGCGCACTGGGAAGGGCACTTTCTCCAAAATCCTCTGCGCTGAACCTTGATGGTAATTCAATATCCGGTGTCACGCCTTTATTCTGGGTGCTGCTGCCAGTAACCCTGTAAAATTTAGCTATTGTCATTTTGACCTGTCCCGGTTTTTCATCCCAGGAAGGCAGGAACCGGTCAATATCCAATAAGTTTTGAACAGTCCCTTTTCCATAAGATTGCTCCCCTATAACTACGCCTCTTTTATAATCCTGGATGGCTCCTGAAAAGATCTCAGATGCTGAGGCCGAAAAACGGTTGATCAACACGCCCAGTGGGCCATCGTAGTACAATTTGTCATCTTCATCTTCCTGCACCTCAACTTTACCGGTCGTATTTTTAATCTGTACAACGGGTCCATCAGGAATAAATAATCCTGTAAGTTCAATTGCCTCGGCCAAAGAACCGCCACCATTATTTCTTAAATCAAGTAATATAGCATCAATACTGTCATTCTCTAATTTTGTAAGCAGCTTTTTTACGTCTTTCGTGGTGCTTTTATAATCAGTATCTCCTCTTCTGTAACCTTCAAAATCCAGATAAAAAGAAGGTATGGTGATTACACCTATCCTGTAAGGTTTACTACCCCGGTATATGGTCATCACTTCCTCTTTGGGAGCCGCCTCTTCTATTTTTATCTTATCCCTAACAAGTGATATCTCGATAGGTTTTGCAGCGGGACCATCTTCACCTTTCAGAATTTTTAATCGTATAACTGATCCTTTTGGACCTCTAATGATCTTTACTGCTTCATCCAGACGCCATCCAATAATGTCTACCATTTCTCCATCTTCCCCCTGGGCAACCCCAACTATTCGATCGTCTTTCACAATCAGTTTACTTTTAAAAGCCGGTCCTCCCGGGAGGATCTCAGCGACCTTGGTATATTCATTGTCTGATTGCAAGCTTGCCCCGATACCTTCCAGGCTCTGACTCATGCCGATCATAAAGTTATCATAGGTTATGGGGAGGAAATAATTAGTATGCGGATCAAATGCTTCAGAAATCGAATTCATATATATCTGAAAAACATCATCGCTTTTAAATTTTACCAGCCAGTTGAGTAAATTTTCATACCTCTTGGTCAGGTTCTCCGTAACTTTATCTTCTTCTGTATCATTTAAGATCCTGGACAGCTTTTCATTTTTCACATACTTCCTCCAGTATAAGTTCAATTCCTCATTGGTGCTGGCCCAAGCAGAATTCTCACGGTCAATCACGATCATTTCATCCCTGGAATAATCAAAATCTTCCTGAATTAACTGAATTGCGTACTCGTTCCTTTCTTTATACCTGGCCTGGAAAACATTATATATTTCAAATGCTGCGCTGAGATCACCTGACCGAAGTCCATCATCCATACTGTACCTGTACTTTTGAAACTGGTCAATATCCGCTTGCAGAAAGTATATCTTATTTGGATCGAACCCATTTACATAATTGTCAAATATGATGGATGAAATAGAATCATCTATCTGCATTTTCCTGAAATGATATTTTTCAAGAATGGTAGATACAACCATGCTGACTTTCTCCTGATGATCTGTTGGCTTTAAAGTTCCCGGATCATTATCATTAGTATGACTGCTCGAAAGAACCGATATGAACAGAACGATCAAAGACAGGAGCAATCCTTTAATTTTCTTGTTATTCATGCTTTTATTAGAAATTTATCCATGAATTTAAACGAATATATGCTTCTATTGATATAACAAATGTTATAATTGTTACTATAATCAACAAAAATGCCAGATTTTTTTGACAATTCAGGAATATGGATATAAAAATGCTTAATAGCACATTCGGTAATGCTGACCTGATCCTGATAGATCAAATCTTAAAGAACCGGTTTCAAGGGCAATCCAGGATGCTGGATGCCGGTTGCGGGGAAGGGCGTAACATGACTTATTTCATTAATAATGGTTTTAATATCTATGGAATTGATACCAATCCGGAGGCGGTAAAAATGGCCAGGATATATTGCAAGTCACTAAACAAGAGTTTTGAGGCAGAGCAAATACAAAAATTTCCCATAGAAAATAATCCTTTCCCAGACAACTTTTTTGACGCCATCATCTGCATTAATGTATTGCACAGCGCTAAAAACCATAATGATTTTTTTTTATGGTTCGGACAATTATTCAGGATACTGAATTATGGTGGTTTCCTCTTACTGGGAATGCAAAGCAAGATTGGATTAAGCACGTATCATAAACCAGGTGATCAAAAGGACATAGATGAGCCCGGGCAGGAGGACTTATATTTTCTTACCGGAGATGTACTCGATGAGATTCTGAGACTTGATTATTTAAAGACAGTAGAAAATACCAAAACCCTATTGATTGATGAAAAAATAAGCAATACTTATCTTTTTCTGAAGAAATCCGTTTAGTTTTCGGTAATTTGATGGTGTTGCTCTTTTTTCAATTCATCCAGGATCATTAAAGCTATTTCTTCCTTTTGATTCAGTATTCGAGGATCTTTTTCAATGGAACAAATTGATGGATTTACCCCACATTGAAATGCTTCCAGGAAATAATCTCCTGTTGATTCCCAAAGAATATCGGAAAAAGAAGCCTTGGAGTCTGAATTAATATTAACTAAAGCCAGGGAGATCTCTTTGAGTTCATCAAAATTTTTTACTCTTAAAAAAATCCGTATACTTTTCATACTTCATCTTTTACTCGCACAAAAGATTGTAATTATATCATATATTATTTTTAATTTACAATTAATTATAATTTGAAACAACATATTGAGTGAACATAATTTAGAAGAGAAGATGAATCCAAAAACATTAGCCTTAGTGGCACATGATCATAAAAAACAAGCTATGGTTAGCTGGGCAAAAAAGAACCAGGAGAAGCTCCGTAGCCATACACTTTATGCAACCGGAACCACCGGAAAGATACTGGAAAAAGCGCTCAATATGCGGGTGAAAAAATTTAAAAGCGGCCCGATCGGAGGTGACCAGCAAATTGGAGCACTTATAGCTGACCAGAAGATTGACATCCTGTTTTTCTTTTGGGATCCGCTTGAGCCTCAACCACATGATCCGGATGTAAAAGCGTTATTGAGATTGGCGGTCGTCTGGAATATTCCCGTAGCCAGTAATATAGCCTCCGCTGATTATTTAATTAGTTCCCCCTTTTTCAGTGGAAGTTATGATCGTGAGGTGCCGGATTTCACGGATCACATGAACCGTCAGACCTGACACTTATTCCTCCCATGGATTGGTGGCAAATACAGTCAGTTCAGGAATAAAACCACGATCATCCATTTCCAGCGAAGCCTTAACAGTATGTGCTATTTCTTCACTTCTAAGCCTGTTACTTCGCACATTCCTTTCAATGCGATCAGGATTTCCAAAAGCAGTAGTTACTTCACTGGGATTTATCAGTATAACTCTTACGTTGTATCTTCGTAATTCGGCCTGCCAGCATTCCGTCATGCCTCTCAGTGCAAATTTACTGGAAGCATACACGGATCCCTTTTCATATCCCTTTCTGGCTGCAGTAGAGGCGATATTAATTATATTCCCGTATCGCTGCTCTTTAAACATTTGCGCTGCATATTTTGCCATCATGGCTGCCCCTATAACATTCACCTGATAAACATTCATAAAGTCTACTTCAGTAACATCTGTAAGATGCTTGGACTGACTACCTATTCCGGCATTATTAACAAGAACATCCAGTCTGCCCCACTTTTCTCGCACAAACTGATAAGTCCTCTCTATATCTTCTGATTTGGCAACATCTGCCTTGAAGGGGATCGCCCCAGTCTCTTCAGCTGCTGACGCCAGCCTGTCATTATCCCGGCCGGTAATGATCACACCGGCGCCGCCTTCAACCAGTATTTTTGCAGTAGCTTTTCCAATGCCAAGACTGCCTCCTGTTATAAGTATTTTTGAACCATTTATCTTCATAATTAAGTCATTTAGGTAAGAGATTATTAATTCTAATGAAAGATCCTGAATACCGGATATAGTCTGTATGATTTTTCAAAGTACTCAGAATTCCTGTAAATATAATCCAACTGAGCCCGTGAATTGTTTCCGAAGTCTTTATCTATTCTTACTTTTTGATCCAGGGAATCCTTTAGCCAGGGCTTTTCATTAAGGATCCGCTCTGCTGTTTCCTCAAAGACATAAGCAGAAAAATGTTCTTTTTGCTGCAGAACCGGATCGAAAAAATTCCATTTAAAGAAAGAATCTTCTCCTTGAGGTTCAAGGGTTTCAATTATATACCGAAAACCCGGTTGTTTAACAGGGACATGAATATCGCCACTTCTTACTTTTATTTGCATTTGAACCGGTTTCAACACAGTATTGTAATGAGGATAATGCCCTTCATAGGGAAATTGATAGGTTTTAAAGTCTTCAATAAAATAGGCTTCTACCTCAAGCAGCGTATCCGCCTGATACTTTGTGTAGGCTATATTGTTAACTTTAAAATAATGTATTACTTTTTCCCATGCCTGGGGAATTATATAGGCCTCAGGAACTGTTATGGAAGCATCTGGGATGAGTTTATTAAAATAGGGTATTTTGCTTTCATAAGGCTTATCGTGATAATACTTAAGTCTGGTTCCACCTGTGACATTGCTTTTAATCTGCCTGGCAACATACCCTTTAAAGAGTATCGTATCAGGATCCGACAGATCCTCGTGCCAGGTTAATTCATATATTTCTTTTTTTAAAATGTGGTGGCGGTCCTTGTTCCGGATAGAAATAATTTCGTCCTTATAAGCCGCTCCATTTTCTAATATGGATATAAGAAACTGGTAGGTGGCCTTAACCCTATCTTTGAATGGTTTTAACATATGCGCCTCTGACATAAACCCGATGGTCTGAAATAATGCTGTATAACCTGTAGAGAACCTCGGATAATCAAAGAATTGAGCATATCCATTATCCGGGGTTTTCCCATATACATTAACAAACGGACACATCTCATATCCTTTTCTTTTCATTGTCTCAAATAAGGATGGTGTGAATTTCTCTTTAAGGTACTGTCCAAGTGATCCCCCGAGTTTCTGTGGCTGTGTATCAAGGCAAGTCATGGTGTATTGATAATCCGCTCCATTGGACGTATGCGTATCGACAAATATTTCAGGATCGAAACGGTGATAGAAATGCACAAATGAACGGGTATTTTTTGCATCCATCTTAATAAAATCCCTGTTCAGGTCCAGGTTCTTTGCATTACCCCGGAATCCATAGGCTTCAGGGCCATTTTGATTGGCGCGGCTGAATGAACCCCTTTCCAATCCTCCTCCAACATTATAAAATGGAATCACAGCAAGGCTTATGTGTTGTGAATAACTTTCTGTTATTTTCCCGGAGGCAAGATCCCTCAAGAGCATCATGGAAGCATCCACCCCGGCAGGTTCACCTGGATGGATTGCATTGAGGACCATTACCTTTATCTTACTTTTTGACTGAGATCCGGTAACTTCCTCATGGTTAAATGTAACAACATGTAAAGGGTAACCGCTATCTGTAGATCCGATTTCTTTAATCTCTACTGATGAATATTGGCGGGCTAATTGACGGTAATAATCAATACATTCAAAATAGGTGGCCGTGGCATAGCCATCAGATCTTTCGAATGGTGTTATATCCTTCGGTTGTGCAAAGGATCCAATTGCATATATTGACAAAAGGACAGAAGCAAACACATTTTTTATCCAAGTCATTTTAAAAATCAAAAGACAAATTAAATTCCGGAAATTACAAAACAGGTCAGGTTTTTTCTATCCACTTAGTATCCTCAAACACGGGTGCATTTTTGATAGTACTGATGATTTCTCCGGGATCCTTGCTTGACAATAAAATTTCACGGTTATTCTTCTTCAAGAAACCAGAGGTTACCATATTATCTAGCATATTCAGAAATTCATCATAGAAGCCATTTATGTTCAGTATGCCAATAGGTTTTCTAATTAATTTCAATTGGATCCATGTTAATATCTCTCCCATTTCTTCCAGCGTTCCGAAACCCCCGGGTAAGGCGAGAAATCCGTCAGAGATCTCTGCCATTTTCTGTTTCCTTTCATGCATGGATTCAACAATTATTAACTCGGTAACATTGTCATGTCCCACCTCAAGATCATATAGGAACCTGGGTATGACGCCGATAACTTTACCATTCAGGGAAAGGATCTTGTCGGCCAGCACACCCATGATACCAATACTGCCGCCTCCATATACCATAGTAAGGCCTTCATCTACAATAATCTTAGCGAGTTCCTCAGCAGTTTTTTCATATACCGGATCATTCCCTTTACTTGAGCCGCAAAATATGCATAAATGCTTCATTTGATCAGAAATTTTTATATTTCAAATACTTTTTCAAAATAGCTTTTATCTTCCTTATAAAAAAAAATTACGGATATTTACTCACAAAATTTTTATTATGGAGTGGTACGAGGTTTTGCTAATCATCTCAGTAGGATTTGTTGCAGGTTTTCTGAATACGATTGCTGGTGGCGGATCCTTAATTACCCTACCAGTTTTGATCTTTCTTGGCTTGCCTCCTGCCGTTGCCAATGGTACCAACAGGATTGCGATTTTTTCACAGAATATATTTGGTGTACTTGGCTTCAGATCAAAAGGTGTATCTGATTTTCCATATAGTATTTCACTTGGTATCTCTGCTTTTGTAGGGGCAATTATTGGTGCAAAGATTGCAGTAGATATTCCCGGAGATGTATTTAATAAAATTCTGGCGGTTCTGATAGTAGTTATCGTTTTATTCCCGGTTCTGAAAAGAAAACCATCTGATCCTGAAAACATTGTCGAACGTAAAGGCTTAAAATATCGTATTATCGGGATTTTTACTTTTTTCTTCATTGGGATATATGGAGGATTTATCCAGGCAGGTGTAGGGTTTATAATTATTGCAGCACTTACGGTTATCAACAGATTTTCTCTTGTTAAGACAAACAGCATCAAGGTTTTCGTTGTCCTGATATATACCATCTCCGCGCTCTTTATTTTTATTGTTGAAGGAAAGATCCACTGGGGCTATGGGCTCACCCTCGCTGTTGGAAACTCATCGGGCAGCTGGATAGCAAGTCGTCTTTCTGTAAAGAAAGGAGATAACTGGGTAAAGTGGTTTATCATTGTTACCGTAATAGCGCTTGCTGTTAAACTTTGGATGTTCTAAAAACATGCTTGGATAATTAAATGTAATTGCTTAGTAAATTGTTTTAATTTGTGTTGAGAAAATATTTCAAACTGTTTTTGAAAATAGTTGATTGACACACAAAATTTGTTTTAATACCTAGCACTAAAAAAAGATTTATAACATGAACGTCAGGGGGAAATTATTTGAGATATATGATGTCAGTAAGGTGAGCGAATCTTTCCGCAAGAGAGAATTTGTAATTGAATACAAAGAAAATCCGCAATATCCGGAGTATCTGAAATTTGAGCTGATACAGGATAAATGTGATTTGCTTAATAACTTCAAAGTGGGTAGTCTGGTTGAAGTGTATTTTAATTTAAAGGGAAGGTTATGGACTAACCCGAAAGGGGAGAAGGTATATTTTAACTCTTTACAGGCCTGGCGCCTGGAACCGATAGCAGGAAACGATGAGGCTCAGGCTGAATATCAGCCCCCCGTCGGAGATGACCTGTCATCATTTACCGAGGAGGATGAGTTACCTTTCTAATTCTGATCATAGCGGAGAATAAATGCCATCTATATCCCTAATGCATTCCCTTTCGCTTCATAATATGAATTAATCGCAAGGATCATTACACTCCATGATTTGTTTAATACCTGCCTGGGCCTTTTCTAAAGAATGAAGTATGAAAGCTTACAAGGAATCTACCTATATATTATTAAATCTGAAAATTTTTTACACTGGAAAACATAGCGAGGATGTTTTCCACAGGTACTTCAGGTAAAATATTATGAATTTGCTGGAATACAAATCCCCCTTCAGGAGATAATATCTCCAGCTGTTTGTTAACATGATCATATACGTCCTGTGGGGTTCCTTCAGGTAAGACATGCTGGGTGTCGCAACCTCCTCCCCAGAACACGATCTCTTTCCCAAAGTCTTTTTTCAACTGTTCAGGTTCCATGCCACGGGCAGTTGTCTGTACAGGATTAATCGTATCAAGCCCGGCATCAATCAGATCCGGCAGCAATTCCCGGACACCACCACAGCAGTGCAACATAACTTTCACATTGGCCAGTTCTTTTGCTCTGGACCACATGATCTGATGCCTGGGTTTAAAGAATTCCCTGTACATATCAGGCGACATTTGAGGGCCGGACTGCATGCCAAGATCATCTCCAAAAAGAATAATATCAATGTTGTTTCCTACAGCTGAAAGAAACCTGTCGAGGTTGGCCATATGTATTTCCAGAAGCCTGTCAAGAAAATCATGAACCCCCGGTGGATCCATGGCAAGCATTAACAGGAACTGGTCATTCCTGTATAACATCTGACCTGTCTCAAGCAGGTTTCCTCCAAACAGGCCAATTATAGCACGGTCTGTAGATCTTCGGAGCCTGGCAGCTGATTCCTTTAGTAATTTTTCACCCTCTTTACCATCAGTCAGCGGACCAGGTGGTGAAACTACGGTATGCCACATGGATTCGTCCATGGCTGCATTGATATCAGTCCGGTCGGTTCCCTCTTCATAAAAAGGATACCAGACTTGTTCAAAGAACTGAGCCCCGTCAGGCATTTGAGCAATGATACGGCCGGATGAACTTCTTATGACCCACCGCTTCTCTTCCCTTTCAGGATTAACCCATTCAGGAAGAAAACAATCCGTGCCATCGGGTAAAACCCAGGGTCGCCAATCCTCATCCTCTAAAGCAAAAGCTCTTCCCAATTCGATGGTATCGATACCCAGGGCATCAAGCACATCATTGTCCAAGACAGCCAGTTGCTGTACAGGGTCATAGATCCGTACCGGGGCAGGTTTTAAACCCAGCGCGGCCCTTAATTTCGGATATAGTGAAGCGGAGAGACCGGATGAACGGTGTCCGGATAGATCTACAGGGATCCTGTCAGATGATTTAAACTCAAACGCCCGTAATACACGTTGGCGGGAAGTTAATTTGTCTTTTTGTTCCATGAAACTTTTAAAAAATGTACTGAATTGGGTTTAATATTTATAGTATCATTTATATCCCTTAAATGCTCACCGACTACATTCACCTCTGTCCATTTGGCATTGGGATAAAGATTGAAAAACTGATAAGGGATAAACTCTATTGACTCTCCTGCAATCTCCCTGAACTGAAAAATGATACCCTGTTCTTTTTTAGATGGCATAGCATTTACCATGAGCAATCCCGGATATTCTTCATTGAGAATACTTGTATAGTTTATACTATGGTCGTTCTCCCCTTCAGGAAAAACGCGCCCTGTCAAAGGGATCCTGGACTGCCATCCAAAGTCAGTGGCCTTCTGAATGCTTGGATCTTCTGTAGAGCTTAAAAAGTACCTCCAGCTCAGGTTACCCTCCTGACTCGCACGAAAATTTGTAGTCCAGTAATTATTGAGCACCCAGGAATATACATGATTTGATACAGGATCATGATGGTAACTGAAATTCCCAATATTCAATCCGCCAAGGTGAAATAATGGGATCTCGGGACTTACAATCAAGATCTGTCCTTCTTCAGATCTAATAGAAACATAATTCTGTACGGTATTCCAATCAGAGGAAGTTCCTGGGAGCTGGTCCTTACCCGGCCTTACAGCACCTCCCTGCGCTTCGAAAATAATTTCGCCATTTTCTTCCACGAATGGGAAACCAACATAAAGGGCTTCAGGCCTTACTACTGCATTCTTTATTAGAGAATAATTTATTTCTATCAGGGGCTCTTCATTATAAAAGCGGTATTCCATTTTTACAGGTACATCAGAACAATCTTCAAGGAAGCCCTGAACATGAATGGCAGTCCAAATAGATCCTCTTTCAATTTTATCAAAAGACACATTTGTCAGACTGGTACGTTTCGGCTCTTCACGTAAGGTATACAATTCCAGCTGACGCCGGTTGCTCAATCTCTCATATATTAACTGGCCTGGTTTCCATTTTGAATCTGGATCTACCATTTCCTTCTTCCGCGCCTTATCAACCAGGGAGCTGATGCTGCCTGTCTCCGAATCCAGGATCACTGACCAGTGATCATTCTCAAATTTTCCCTGAAAAGGTTCAACCATCCCTGAAAAATTTTTTCCCTCCTCGGTTTTAATAATGAGGGATCTATAACCCATAGGCGGAACCTCCTCAACCCATAATACCCAATAGGTTCCATCTGACCGGCTGGAAACCGATTGTACAGGAACGGGTCTGCCATCCAGATAATTTATAGAAAAGGTTGATCCCGGTTCAATTATTTCATGATCAATATACAGGGATACCAATCCTGACCTGGTCTGATTCAATGTATTGAATACGGTGATGGAAGGTTCCCTGAACCTTGGAATATGTTCCTGTATTAATCCAAAAGCCTCCTCCCTCAATATTCTTGATTGCTTCAGTGCTTCCCAGGCATAGGATGACTTCTCAGCCCATTGAACCATGCTGTTTTCAGAATAGGGATGAGAAATGCTTTCTGCTGCACCGAAAGTATGCTCATCATAAAACAAAATATTTCTGTAAATCTGATCTATACCTGAAAAGATGATGGGCTTTAGTTCCTCGCCAAAGGCTGTACTCATAGCCAGCAATCCGGTAGTAACATTCATTTCGGTCTGGGCTTCACGTATTGCCGCGGTCTCCCGGGCTGCCGAACCAAATCCATCTGTCCACCAATCCGGCCAGGCCTTTTGATAGGTTTCGAGCTCGTCTCCATGGTGGGTGTCAATATATTCCATAAATTCACTGGCAGTGGCACTTCTTAACCTGGGCCACATATACTGTTCATTCCATGCCTTAATTACCTTATTTGGTGTCAGGGCTGGAGGAGAGTTATCCGTTACATACCCGGAATATTGCAAGGCCAGGTGATTGAACGGGTATTCATTTTCTTCCAGCATCGTCAGATAATTCAGGAGGTTGGATTTAAAATTGTCCAGATCTCCGGTATGTATAAGCAATGCATTGCCATGCATATAATGCTCTCCCCTGAAGGCCAGCATTTTCTTACCTGATGGTGACTGCCACCAGAAAGATGTCGGTTTATCGAATGGTATCAATGCCCGGTGTCCATGTTCTCCCATGATAAGGTATTTAACGCCTGCATCAGGTAAATAATCAGCCATGCACCAGCCGATTCCATTTACATCATCCTGCATAGCTGTTCGCACATCAATCCCATAATCGTGAAACAGGCTGAGCGGATTTAACAGGTTCTTAAGGCTTGTTTCATCTGCAATCTCGGACATATTGAACAGCATTCCTGCAACTTCTATTCTTCCCTCCTTTATTCTTTCCAATAGCTTATTGACCTTACTTTCTGGTCTTCTCAGCAGATACTGTTCAACCGCCCAGGAGGATTCGCAGGTCCACCTGAATTTAGCATCATCAGGATAATCATCTGTGAGGTCACAATACTCCAGGGCATAGTCTATAAACCTCAGATGTTCCGGTAAAATTTCGCTCTGGGGACGGGTATAACCGATATCGGTATGCGTATGCTGAACAAAATATATAGTCCATGGTCTGACTGGTTTTAATTTACAGGTTTTCGTAATGACTGGAGCATCCCCGATTTGAATATGAACTGGCAAGTCCGTATTTTGCTGTGTCTCCGGAACAAAATACTTAAATGCATTATACCCCGGTTCAACGTCATAATATTCTTTCTCCTGATCATCACTATGAATGGAGATTTTACCGGAGTCATCCAGGTTTACAAGTTCGACAAGGACAGCCTGAAGGTTTTTATCATCTCTCTTATTCAGTATAGGCTGAGACTTTACAGAAAGTTCATTCTCAATGGGATATTTGAAAGTCATATACCAGATGTTGCTCCCGGTAGATTCTCCTTTGGCCTGAAAAATAACCGGTTCACCAGCCTTCGTCAAATTTGCCGGCATGGTAAATATAGCATACCCCATTACATCCTTGTTTCTGTCAATTTTAGTGATACGGAATCTTAAACTGCATCCATTATTACCATTGATCGTTACATCATCTTTTTGGGCTATTGGGGGATTGCTAAACTCAACCAGGTCTTCCCCATTCGCAGATAAAACAAAATTATGTTGTTCTGAAGAGGCGTCCATACCAAACATCCAAACAAAGGAAATATCCTGCTGACCTGAACTCTCAGGTACAATGGAGGATTCCCATTGAATAACATTTGTCGAATCCTGCGATCGAATCAACAAAGCTTTAGTCGCCCTTGGATCAGGTGCGTGGTATGCAATCTCATCTCCTGATATTTTTGCATTGTATCCATTTAGGAATCGGCTGCTTTGAGCATTAATGATATGAACTGTAAGCAACAGAATAAGCAGACTAAAAGTTACCGGACGAAAAAATTGCATAATCATTTAGAATAGCGAATTGAAAAAAACATGACCTGGCCTAAGATAATAAAAATAAAGCATTCAATGAATTAATGATTACACCTAATTCAACAGCATCATTTTTTCCTATATTGGTTGCTTAACCTTTATATTTTTACAATTTTTAGCCTAAGGATATTCTTATCTGATACTATAAGTTAAATAAAGTGAATACAATCCAGGGCAATTCGACACGTCGCATACTTTCAATAGATATCTTTAGGGGATTAACCATCCTGGTCATGGTTTTTGTTAATGATCTGGCTGGGATAAAAGGACTTCCCTGGTGGAACTATCACATTCCTCCCGGTGAACAGGGATTGACCTATGTGGATGTTGTGTTTCCGGCATTCCTGTTTATAGTGGGAATGGCCATACCCCTGGCCATTGAAAAAAGAATGTCCAAAGGCGATTCCATTTTAAAAATATTATACCATATCGGAATCCGTTCTTTAAGTCTTGTGGTACTTGGATTATTGATCATGAATGGCAGGGATATGGATCCTGCTGCCACAGGTATCAGTTATACCGCCTGGAATGTACTTATGTTTACAGGTGTAATTCTTTTGTGGAACAATTATCCAAAAACAAATGAAAGGTCAGAAAACATATTCCGAATTTTAAAATGGAGTGGTTTGTTGATACTGATAATCCTTTTATTTATCTATCGCAGGGATGTGGATGGGGATATTCTCTGGATAAACAAAAAGAATTGGTCGATCTTAGGGGCGATTGGATGGGCTTATCTATCGGTATGTATCCTGTATCTTATTTTCAAAGGGAAATTCAGGCTGCTGGCAATTTCATTTGTATTATTAGTTGCACTTAATGTATTGTCAAAAGCAGGATGGGTTGATTTTATCAGATACATTCCAAGGATTATATGGCCTGTCGGTAGCGGTTCACTCGCTTCTATTACCATGGCCGGCCTGCTACTTTCCATGATTTTTATTAAAAATGATATTGCATCCACGTTAAATTCGAAGATCACCTGGGGTATTGCCTATGCCGTCATACTATTTCTTGCCGGCTGGGTTTTGTTACCCTTTGGCCTGGCCAAGATCGGAAGTACACCGAGTTACACCTTGTTCTCTTCCGGAATTTGTATACTCCTGTTTATGATTATGTATATGGTGGTAGATGTTAGAGGCCACTACCGGTGGGCTTCATTTCTAAAACCTGCTGGTTCAAATCCCTTGTTAACATACATATTGCCTGATATTTATTACGCGATTATGGGCTTAACCCACGCCCATATCATCAACCCGGAAGGCTGGCCCGGGGTATTCAGGGCATTAGTTTTCTCGCTATTTATTTTAGGCGTTTCAGCCTTGATGACACGGTTTAAGATCAGGTTGCAATTATAGAATAGATCTACGGATTTTACAGTTCAATTTCCTATTAAGTAGTGTTTTGGGACTCTGTGGAAAATCCAGCATTACTGTTCAGATACTAATTCCTGATAGCCTCCGCCAGATATGGACTTCTTGAAAAATTCGGTTTTACTGCTCAGATACCACCCGGCGAATTACATCCACCGGTTATATACCTTGTGGAAACCTTGTTTTATTTCTCAGAGACTACCTCGTAAATTGCATCCAGCAAACCATCTTTCTCAGCGTCACTTCGTAATTGCCAGAACATAATCCCACCCAGGCCATGCTCTATGGCATATTCTGTTTTCAGCTTTATGGAAGTTTTGTCTTCGTATGTTATAAATTCCTCTTTCTCTTTATTGTAAAGGTAAGGGGCTTTGGCTATGGGATCCCAATATCTTATATACCCGTTTTTGTCTTCGTATTCTTCCACAATCTTTGAATAGGTAACATTTCGCAAAGGACCTGTATTGGACTGATACAGTCCATTATTATCCGGTGGTACACCTTTCCAGCCTTTCCCATAGAAGGCACCCCCTATTACGATCTGCTTCGGATCAACACCCTTTTCGATACAAAAACTGATTATCTTTTCAGCCGACCTGGGATCAAGTTTGTAATCCCGTTCTTCTATAATGCTTTCAGCAGGTGTATTTTTTAAATGTTCCGGCTTCACCCAACCCAGATTGGTATGATGGGCGGTATAGGGCGTGCCTCCTCCCACAGCGTCATAAGTCATCACATTCATATAGTCAGCATACTTCATAACTTCATCGAGATCCACATAATCATAATATTTCTTCCATCCTGCCGATGCAAAAGTGAGCACCAGTTTTTTCCCGGTAGCATCCATGGCTTCTCTAAGCTCCCTCATGAGGTGCGTGAAATTCTCCCGGTCTTCCGGTCTGTAAGGGTTACCTGCGCCATACATGCCTGGGTATTCCCAATCCATATCCAGTCCGTCAAGTTTATATTCTTCGATAAATTCAATGACACTCTTCACAAATACTTTGCGGTTATCAGCTGTCGCGGCCATGTCAGAAAATCCTCCCGAGCCACCCCATCCTCCACAGGCTATCATGACTTTCAGGTGAGGGTGATTTTTTTTCTGTTCTACCAGCAAAGTCAATTTCTCTCCTGAGGCATAATTTCTGAATTTCATTTCACTATCTATCACTTCGGTAAAAGAGAAAATAATATGGGTCAACTTGTCCAATGGAAGGTTCTGTGGCTGGTAATTATCTCTCGGGGCCATATAGTAGGCCATCACATTGATCTGATCAGGATTATCACTTGCCTTGTTTTCAAATCCAGAAAACAAAATAATTGTGATTATAAGATAAAAGGTTTTTTTCATTGCTTTCATAAAAGTTTAAAAATTTGAGAGGATAAAAGTACGAATAAAGAATTCAATATCAGGAATTCTACATTGATATAATAGCTTATATTCTTATTGAATTACCACCATCTTTTTGGTATCTATTAATTGATTATCCACAGTCATGGAGTAAAAGTATATACCTGTGGGAAGAATGCTAGTATCATAATACAATTTGTACGTTGATTTTTCTTTAAATCCATTGATCAGGGTTGAAATATACCGGCCATAGATATCATACAGTTCGATACTTAAATATCCCGGCTCCTCTACAGAAAAAGAAATTTGGGTGGTAGACACACTGGGATTCGGGTAATTCTGTGATAAACTATGATTTTCAATGGTATTTGAAAAATTCTGCCTGCCAGGTGTACCCATACCAAATGAAGCCTTCCAGTTCTCGGCGAGTTCATTGTACAGCAAAGGATTGACCAGTTCCAGCGTAGGTCCCAAACCATCTGGTTCAACCGGCCAGGGTGGCGCATCATCATATGGAACTTCATCGATCAGGTAAAGACCAGGTGAATAAATACGAATGTTCTCACCACCGTTGCTTAATCCAAATCCGAGATTACCAATAAGGTTTATAGAACCCTTGTGGACCAATTCAAACGCAGCAATATCTTCACAAACAACAAGGTATCCATTTGGACCAATTTCATACCCTGCCGGAAAATTAAAGATGTGATCATCATTTTCATCTTTGACAACCCATCCGGAAAGATCAATTATTTCATCTTTTAGATTGTACAACTCGATCCAGTCACCGGGATTTTCTTCTTCACTGGAGTTATAGTTGATTTCATTAATAACAATTCCAGGATCCGGTTCAATAGGGTTTTCAAAATACGCGATCAATGAAAAATCCTTTTCAGGTACGATATTTACAACCTGGCTCTTCAGGATCTCAGCTTCTTGGCCAGGTATTACATATTCCCAATGTGAAAAAGTGTATCCCATTGATGAGATAGCTTTGACTTCTATCGGAATATCCTGGAAATATTCACCTATATGATATTCTCCTGTCAATTTTTGCCCAACAACCTTGATCATTCCAGCATCCGTCTGGGTATTGACAATGGTCATTCTTACCATATCCCCGATTCCGAAATACTCCCTCACATGCTGTCGGGCAAAAGGCCTTCTTTCAGAAACAAATCGTTTCATCCGATCGATCTGATGTTCCCATTCTTCCATGGAGTTAAAAGTAGGACCTATCCAATGCTCCGGGTTGGGAACCGTCTGTCCTCCCCATCTCGTGATATGCCTCGGTATCTCAGCTTCGATATTGGCTTTCATGGAATCTATATAGTGATGGACCCGGCTTTCCGCAAAAGTTGTATTCATATGCCAGGCATATTTTTGGACAAATTCATTTCTAAAGGCTTCATTGCGCAATAATCTTCGGAAAAGGAGTGTTGACCAGGGTGGATTTGGCCATCCACAGTCACAAAATGGATCCGTAGCAAGTTCCAGGGTATTTCTATCTGTATAGAAAAAACAGTTATCAAGGTCATAGATTATCCACCTCCATTTATCATATGGCCCTGAATCAGCACGCCAGAATTTTATATTATTGCCCGGCCAGTCATTGGCAGAAAGATAGATCTCGGCGATCTGATAATCTATATAATTGTTAATATCCATATTATCGGATATGTACTTGTATACCTTTTCTGATTCGATATTCTGACTACTTATATAGTTTATCAGGGAATTGTAGTGTTCGGCGCTACCTGACATTGTATTCCACGGTTGTTCCGGATTTCTCTTCAACACATTGACTTCATCCGAATCCAGATTATAGTTCCCGGCTGCATAATGTTCATTGATCTTTTCTCTTATATTATGTATACCCCAGTATTGACCGTTGATAAAGACCACGGCCGGGCGGTATGCCTGCCGGTCGATATCCATATCCCCCAATATGGCTTGTCCCATGGCGTCTTTGAACATCGTGTACCTGCAATCATCAGCAGAGTTCCTGAGTAAAAAACTTTCAAATTCGTAAATAGGTTTATCTTTAAAAAGCTGCACATCGAACGATCCTTTGCCATATTCTGATCTTGCATACAAGGCAAGAGACTTTTGTGGATATCTTGTCCTGGAACACCCACCAAAGATCTTGACCCCCGCACGTTGGTTAAGCTCAAGCCGGCCTTCAACATCATATAATTCAATATTCACCGGGCGTTCCCAATCCATATTTACATTCATTGGCGTGTCAGTACAATATCCAGGTCGGCCATTTGTGCCTATCACGTAGATCCCGATCTCATCATCAAATAAATTATCAGGATCGGTTACAAGGGATACTATAGGTAAATTGATTTCTTCATCTATGAAATAGGTTTGCGTTAAAATATTGCCCGCGAGTTTCCCATTGGAAAAACTCCTAATTCTTAGGGCCGTGGTGGTATCAATGATCACAGGCTGTGAATATAATGGATCGGACTGGTCCGGAACCGTTCCATCAATTGTATAATGAATCCGGGTGGAAGGATCCGATGTGGATATACTTATTGTCTGATTACCTGAATAATAGCCTCCTGTGACAGAAAATGAAGGATTTTCAGCCCTACCTGAGATATAGGTATCAGAATTGGCAAACCCGGGCGTTCCATCCTCATAAAACACCCATTCCTGAAGATTGTCATTTCTCCGTCCGTAAGATAATTCATCTTCCTGGTACCCGTAAGTCAGGGTATCAATCATATTTCCAAGCTCGTCATAGAATCCGATAAATTCACCGGACCGGCCTAATTTAAAATTTGTATGATTAAATTCATTAATATCATCAGCCCAGAATAATGCATATCCTCCTGATATAATGACTATTTCAGATGATATTTGCCATTTATTCGGGAGCTGTGGATCATCGGTAAGAAAGAATCCATTCAGGTTAATATCCGAAGAACCTGCATTATAGATCTCAATCCAATCCGAATATGCACCTGAATACGGATTTCTCACTAGGGAATCAGTGCTTGCCTGAAATTCATTAATGTAAAGTTCTGCGGGTTGTGAAAAACAAAGTGTGCTTATTCCTGTAAAGAATAAAAAAATCAAAAAAAATCTGTGCCAGTTACGTTCCGTTTTCATAAGTCATGATCCAAAATTCGCTACGATCCAGTTAACACCAAATTATAACTTATGCATTCCTCATCATTTTAACTTTGCAAAAATACTATATTTTATCATGAAAGAGGCCTCAAACAGGACCTATAACTAATTAAACCTTCTTTTACTTCCTTAAAAACCTCTAAAAGACTTCTATTTTGCAATGCAAATCCATCTGGAAAAGTGCATAAATATTTAAAGAGTAATGTTTTATTTCATTTTGAACACCACACCCTTTCTTATAAATATCAAAGAGGGGCTAAAAGTAAAAGGCTAAAAAAGAAAAATTTATAATTAATCATCTTTTCCAGCTTGAATAACATATCTGGATTATGATACAGAATGTATCTGAGTTATATCTTCCTATATCACTGGAATTTCCTGCAGTATGGGCCTGGCCTGGTTCACCGTCCTCCTATATTATATTGATATTTTGTTTTGTAAATAGTCCCAAAAGAATATAACTTCAATGCATTGACCACTTTTTAAAAAACATAGTCACAGACCAATTATTATTGACATATGGATACTGGCTCTTATTAAAGATATAAGATATGAAATACACACAGTTGGGTAAAAGAGGGCCCACAGTTTCCACTATCGGATTTGGTGCCTGGGCAATTGGTGGAATGAATTGGGGTGAAACGGATGACAGGATCTCTAAAAGGGCACTGCATGAAGCCATAGACCAGGGTGTAACACTCATCGATACGGCGGATGTTTATGGTCACGGGCATTCCGAGGATCTTATCTCAGGCATTATAAAAGAACGTGGAAAAAAAGATCTGATTATCGCCACCAAGGCAGGAAATGATTTCTATAATGCTACAGAAGCAGATGATCATGGATTTGGACCCATCATTCAGACCTATACTAAAGACTATATAATTTTTGCAGCAGAGCAAAGCCTTAAGCGCCTGAACGTCGACTCGCTGGATATCTTACAACTACATAGCCCCAATATTGAGAAGCTGGAACAGGATGAACCATGGCTGGCACTTGAAGAATTAAAGAAGGCCGGAAAGATCCGCCATGCAGGATGGAGTGTTCAATCCTTTAAAGAAACAGAACATGCCCATATTCTCGACCAGCATCACGATTTGCTGGATGTACTGCAGGTTAGATATAATTTTTTTGAACGAGAAGCTGAAAAGGTTTTATTCCCAAAAACCATTCAGTATGGCATTGGAATTATCGTGCGTATTCCTTTATTATTTGGGTTTCTGACCGGTAAATTCAATGAACAATCAACATTTGGTGAGGATGACCATCGCAGGATGAACCTATCGCCAGAGAAATTATCAC
>JAHEGY010000035.1 GCA_024644875.1 Cyclobacteriaceae bacterium | reverse complement strand
ATTTGTATTTCTCGGGATTGTCGCCACCATCCTGTCTGCTATTGGTTTATTCAGCTTGGTATCTTTGAATGTTATTAAGAAAATGAAAGAGATCGGGGTGAGGAAAGTTCTGGGTGCCTCCCTGATGAACATCGTCAACAACATCAGCAGGGAATTTTTGATCATCTTTATGATTTCTTCTGTCCTCGGATCAGTGGCCGCTTATTTTCTTGCGGATGCCCTGATGGCAAGTATCTGGACTTATTATGTTCCAATAGGAGCTATTGCATTTGTATTATCTATTCTGGTCTTGTTGATTATCAGCACCGTCACCATAGGAGGTAAAGTATTACGTGCGGCTACCTTGAACCCGGCTTACACACTGCGGGATGAATAAATGGAATTAATAGTCGGGAGGAAAGATCTGGATATTTAGTTATGCCGGTAGTTGATAATGTGCTTTTCTCGCTTTTCCCGTTTATTTCCGATGATAAAGGTGTAGGTGTATTTTACGACCAATTTACGGGTTTCGGTGAAAGGCAGGGTCGGTGTCTCACGAGTGAGATGTGTATTATACTCGTCGCTGTATACAATATAAAGATCATTTCCTTCCCTTGGATTATATCTGAATCGCACATTGTTGACTCCGAAATTATCATTTGAACTATATTGAAAAAACATAGATAAGGATAGCTTTGTTGTAAAGGTGAATTCTGTCCTGAGCCTTGCCAGGTGCGAGGTAAATTTCTGGTCCCTCTCCTCTATAGTGACCAGGCTGTACTGATAATCCAATCCCAGATTTACGCTTGATGAGGGTCTGAAAGTAATTTCTGCAGGCCCCAGGTTAAGTATTTTTCCATCATAATATGTGCCTGCGTTCAACATAGCCCTGAGAGATATTAATTTATTCGAAGGCGTGCTGAAACTTCCTTCCAAGGTAGTGTAGTGATATTTTCCTACTGGAAAGTATACATCATCAGATAGTTCAAAAATTTCATCAAGCTCTTCATCAGAATCAATCAGCATAAAATTCCCTCGGAATCCGCTTTTCATAGAGAAATTATATCCCACTGAAATCTTTTGAACGTCTGTTGTCCAATCTGAATTTCTTTTATTAATCCATACCCATCCCATAATCTGCTGACTTAATATCTTCTTGTTTTCTTCATTATAAACCCAGCCGTAACTTAAACTGCCAAACAATCTGGAATAATCTTCCATCAATTCAAAACCCATTTGAGGATCATAATAATTTCCTGCACGCGATAAAAATAATTCATAACTGAATCCAACATTTGATCTGTTTTCCCAGTTAATATAAAATTTTCCATGATCAAAAAAGTCATTATTGTAATTGACATCTGCATCAAATGTCTGTATATAATTAAAAGTCAGATAATCATTCCTGAAGGGATTAAAAATACCGTCTACTGCTGTATTTATATTATATTTTCCATGTACGTCTATTTTACTGGTCACCATGCCACCCATGTAACTTCTGGGATTGATGACCTGCTTTCTAAGCCGTAGAAGACCATAATTTGTGGAAGGGATGTGCTCAATGGAATCTTCATCTTCGTTATAATAGTCATGCTCACCGGTCTGCATATCCATAAATCCAATATCGTATTTACCGGCACGACCGACGAGTCTTAGCCCACCATATATCGGAATGATATCCCCTTCATACAATCCGATGCGTCGGCTGTAGAATAATTGATCCATATAGCCTGTATTAACGGTGAATAAGCTCGATCTTTCCAGAAAAAATTGCCTTTTCTCCGGGAAAAATAATGAGAAACGGGTCAGGTTAACCATCTGATCATCCACCTCCACCTGGGCAAAGTCAGTATTGATTGTCAGGTCTAAAGTCATGTTGCTCGTTATGGGGTATTTAAGATCCAGCCCGGCATTTATGGTATAATCATCGTGTTTAACATATTGGGATTCGTCGACATTCATATCTGTAAATTGCTCTATTCCAGCAAGAACATAGGGCGTTAAATATAATGGTTTGCTTCTTTTAACACCCTTTAACAAGATCTTCTGAGCTTGAGAGGGTTTCCATATACCAAAAGTCCCGAAGGCATTTGTTACGAGAGGATAAACTGCAAATTCCTGGACACTGGCAATCACCCGCCAAATGATCATACCCATAATAACTTCCCCATCGTTATCCTGAAAGCGAAGACTGGAAAATGGAATTCTCATTTCTACGTGCCATACATCTCCCTGGATGGTAGTTTCTATGTCCCAGAAGGTATTCCAACTTCTTTCAAAGGGTCTCGCGGGAGGAATAGCCTGCGCATCATTGGAAATGGCAAAATCTGATCGCAACCCAGTGGGGTGGGTTTCAAAGCATAAGGCCGACTCATTGTCGTTGAAAGTATCAAGAAGAATTCCAATATTATCATTCCCCCCGGTGTTTGGATCTCTTTTTTTTGTAGTGGCAATAATCCGGGAACCATTTTCGTAATACATTCTGCCAGCCACATACAAATACTGGTCATCAAAAGTTATAAATATTTCAGATTTTTCTGAGGATGACTGCCCATGGTTGGGCCTGAACATTTTTAATTCCAGGGGGACCATAGTAGTCCACAAAGGATCATCACAGATACCATCAAAGTTGATTGTCTCAGTTGTTTTTAGTATATGCAAAATATCCTCTTCCTCCTTCCCAAATAAGAAAAATAAGGGGAAACATAGCAATACCAATAATATAAAATATACCCGGGACAAGAATTTATAATTAGTTAAAAAAATCCTACCGAATTTAATTCAAATAATTAACACTAGCAATTTATAACTTGAGTGCTCAGGTTCATGTAGGATAGGACATCTAATACCCGTAAGTTCATATTGATACACAGATATAATATCTACATGAATATATAAAGAAGCTTTTATGTCTTCACATCTTCATTCGCTCAAATTCCTGATTCAACCTTTTGCTCAATTGAAAAGTCTCTATAGCATTTTCCCTGAATATACCTCTGGCGATTTCGATAGCCAGGTCTTCTGTCAATAGTCCTCTCCGGATTCGTTTTGTAAGTACTTCCGCAATAACATCTTTGCCAAATTCGAGTGATCCTGTAGATTCTTCAATCAAGGCACAATCTCCTCCCCAGAAAAACTTATTATATGGGACACAATCAAGCATAACATCGAGCGATGAAATGGCCTCTTCCCTGCTGATTTGAGGGAGCCATACTATATCAAGATAAACATTAGTGAACATCTTTGCCAGGGCAGCATATTCTCCCGTCCAGGGGAATCCTCCATGAAAAAGGACAAATTTCGCATCAGGATAATTTAAAAACAAATTGTTCAGTTTGACAGGTTTTCCATTATCAAGCACATTCCCATTTCCGGCCAGATAACCGGTATGGATCTGGACAGGCAGTTCGTGCTCAGTCGCTTTTTGAATGACCCAGTGAAACATAAAGTCCTGAAGCTTTTTAGCTTCTGTTTTACTTAGAGATCCTGATGGTTTGCTGAAGAGATCTTTGGCCTCTTCATAAGGGATATCTTCGTAATAAAGTGTCCTGGAGTATGCCATTGAGTTTTTAACACATACCGCATTGTTATTAACATTTTTAATAAAAAGTTGATCGCAATAAGCCAGATAATCATCAAGGTTCATCATTGGAAATCCATCCTCCCAGGCTTGCTGATATATATTGTCTTTCTCACCACCAGGAGCAGGTTTATTGCTTACTTCCATCACCAATGGGTTGATATGGAATACCAGCGCAAAATACTTATCGTTTAAATCACAATTAAATGGATTCCAGTATTGATCATTGAACATTAACTCAAAACCTGCATTATTAAAGGCCTGATCAAACCAGGTCTCATAATTCTCATAGTTCTTCTCTATTTCATTTGATAGTTCCGAAACATTCTCTTCGGTAAAATATATAGCATCAAATCCGTATAATTTTTTAAATCCTTTTACAAAATGACTATAATAACTGGTATTTCTGCTGTGGTTTAATCCCGGGCCATAGGCTTTCCACAATACCTCATCACTTAAAGAATCCAATGTCTCTAACCTATATCCCGAAGCACCGGAAGAGCGGACATCAGAACTAAGATAACTGGATTCCAGCAAATGGTAAAAACCAATATGCTCATCCGGCAATTCATGGGGTGATCGCTGGTGTTCATGGGTGTTGATAACCGGGATTTCATCAAGTGCCCTCCTGAGATTTGTTTCGAGCTGATCCTTTTGGGGCTGGCATTGAAAAATAGTAAAGCTTGAAAGGAAGATAATTGTAATAAGCAGAACTGTTTTAACTTTCTTTGTTTTCATAATGAAATATGTTTGTTGAAAAATAGAATGCGTTCTAAACAATATCAGTATAAATGGTTCTTAAAAAAAAATCAGTTCACCCTCGGAAGATTTTGTTTTTGATTTTTCATTTCGTCCTTGAAGGCATTGACGATCATCATATGTTCCTGCTCTTTTTTCGCGATAAGAGCCTGGAATCGATCGTCTTTACGTATACCATTAAGTAAAGGATCATCATTAGCGAATGATACATCCAGGAATCCGTAATTTGCAGCACTGTCCAGCCACATGATCGCCTCGTCTGTATTCCCTAAGAAAGCATTGACTGCCCCGAGATCATAATAATGACTCCCTTTTCTCCATGCGCCATATCCCCTGAGCCCCTGTTGTTGTTCCATGTCCAGTTGCATTTGTTCTTCAAATAAGGACTGGACATTTTTATTGTTGTCCATTTCAAAATTCGTATAGGCTAAGCGATGCCTGAAGGGTACGTATTGCGTCCTGTCCATGAAATTTCGTTCAAGTGCTTCATATTGAGACCAATAATAGGAAGCACTATCCAGGATATCCATTCTAAAATAGGCCCAGGCCATTTGATCTATCAACAATGGATCTTCAGGGACAATTTTTAATCCTTCCCTGAACATCTCCAGTGCCTCATCATACTTTTCCCAGTTTAAATACAATCTGCCCAGGATAGAATAAGCTTCAGACCAGCCTGGAGCCAGGTTCCGGCACTGTAAATACAATTTTTCAGCTTTTTTATAATCGCCTATTTTCTCATAAATGTTTCCCCACCGCACATAATATTCAGTGTCTTTCTTTGTATAGCTCAAGTTAATGGATTTCATGACCATCTCAGCCCCCTTATTATATTTTCCATCTTCTATCAGGTTCGATCCAAGCACGAACATAACAGTAGGATTCCCCGGATCCAGTTCATAGGCTTTCCATAGATCATCATAAACTGCCTGGCTTTTGCCAAATTTCGATTTTATAGCATAGCTTCTTAGCAGGTAGGCTTCTGGAAGCGTTGAATCGAGGTTTATTGAGATCTCAGCCATATGGAGTGCTTCATCTATCCAGATTTGGGTTGGTACACCCACTGTTCTCATATCAAAATGAAGTACTAGTCCAATCATAGTGTACCCATAGGCAAAATTAGGATCCAGTTCGACGGATTGCTCCAGCAGTTGCAGTACGTTTTCAAGATCACTAACATCGTTCCAGTTCTTACGTAATTCCCTGGCCCTGAGTGCATAGTCATAGGCAGTAATATCACTTGTGGAATATTGACTGGACTCCAGGTAGCGCATTTCCGAGGAGGATAATTTGGCCTGCAGTACATTGGCGATCTCTATAGCAATCTCACTTTGTATGTTGAAGAGTTCTGTCATTTCACGGTCATAACTTTCCGACCAGATATGTATGTCATTTTGAGTATCGATCAGCTGGGCTACTATTCTTATTTTATTTCCTTCCTTTCTGACACTTCCTTCAAGGATGTTTGCTACTTCCAGTTCCCGACCTATTTCGGGAATTGGTATGAACCTTTCTTTATATTGAAGCGTAGAGGTCCTTGATTTCACCTCTAAACCTGAGATTTTGGAAAGATGATTTAAAATATCTTCGGTAATCCCGTCACTGAAATATTCCTGTTCCGGGTCCTGACTTAGATTGACAAAAGGAAGCACCGCTACTGATTTTGGAGAAGGATTGAATTCAACCTCCTGCCAGAAGAGTTGCCTGAGTAAATATATAGAAAATCCTATTATGATAATTGAGGACAGCAATACCAACCACCTCGCAAAAGTCGGTAGTTTTTTAATTATTGATATTTTTTGAGAACTGCTAGCCGTTTTATCAATGTATTCCTGATCAGGAATTGGCAACCCTTTATTTGATATGGCATATAAGCCTATGGGTAAATCAACATTTTTGAGCTTATATTCTCCCAGCGCCTTAAATTTAAATTCGGTCTGATTCCTGATTTGTCGGAAAATTGAATCCGAGATCAGGATCCCCCCGGAAACACTTAATGATTGTATCCGTGAAGCAACATTAACCCCGTCGCCAAATATTGCATTTTGTTTGACTACTACCTCCCCCAGGTGAATGCCGATTCTTAGGGGTACGGTAGGTTCCTGCGAAAGTTCCTTTTGTATATTGATGCCGCAAAGAACAGCATCATAGGCGCTTTCAAAAATTGAAAGTGTGCCATCACCATAATACTGTAGTATTTGACCATTGTTAAGGCTGATGTACTTTTCAAGAATGATCCGGTGGTGTTCCACCCTTCTTAAGCCATCTTCTTCATCCTTCTGCATCATCACTGTATACCCTACAATGTCTGTAAACATTATAGCGGCCAGTTTTCGCCCCGAAGAAACCTCGTTGTTAGTGGAATACTCCATTGATTCTTAGTTGACCAACGAATTTACATATTAGTTCTCTATGAAAAAAAAGCAAAATACATATAATTGAAGATAAGTCCTCTTAATTTATGTTAAACGGCAGAATATTTGTCTTTGGGTTGTTATTCCTGTTTTTAATTTATTGCCTTAAATTGAAAGTAATAGATTAAATACCTAAATTGAATAGATATTTTTTAACTCTAAATAGTTATTTCAACGGGTCTGTACATGGGAAATGCTAAAACAGATAAAAATCTTCTGGGACGCAGGGAATTTTTAAGTGGGTTAAGTGCACTGACAATTGCTGGCAATATGGATCCATTGATGGTTAAAGACGAAATGGGATTCCCGGAGACAAGTAGAGCGGATGAAAGGATACGGATGGGATTGATTGGGTTTGGTTTTAGAGGGGAACAACTGGCACGTGCCCTGGGATATGCGACTGAGGAATGGATACTGGCACAAAAAACAAATGCTGAAAAAAATCACAGTCATACGGCATTAAAAGATTTTTATGATCTGGATGATCTTGGGATTGAGATTGTGGGGATTTGTGATGTTTATTCTGTCAGGAGGCTAAAAGGGGAACAGGTATTTAAAGGGAAAGCAAGAGGATATACCGACTACCGGGAACTTTTAAAAGATAACTCAATCGATGCGGTAATTATCGCCACCCCGGACCATTGGCATGCCACCATGGCCAAAGATGCGGCAAGAGCGGGGAAACATGTGTATCTCGAAAAATGTATGACTCGAACCCCGGAAGAAGCTGTGCAACTGTGGCAAATTATAAGTGGGGAAGGGATCACTTTTCAACTGGGACACCAGGGGAGGCAAAGTGACGCGAATCATAAGGCAAGACAACTGATCGATCAGGGAACGCTGGGAAAGATCTCCCTTGTGGAAACTACCACGAACAGGAATAATGCCTTCGGAGCCTGGCAATGGCCTGTGGAAGAAGATGGAGATGAGAATTCAATAGACTGGGCATTATTTGAAGGAACAGCTGAACAAAAGAGGCCTTTTGAAGCGGAAAGGTTTTTCAGATGGCGTTGCTGGTATGATTATGGAACAGGTATGGCAGGTGATCTTTTGACCCATGAATATGATGCCTTAAACTCCATAATGAACATTGGTATCCCAAATTCGGCAGTAGCTTCAGGAGGCATATATCATTATAATGATGGCAGGGATGTTCCTGACGTATTCCAGGCTAATTTTGAATATCCAGACAGGAAACTAAGCCTTATATACAGTGGTACCCTGGCCAATGGAACGCCCAGGGGAACATTAATTATGGGGACTGATGCAACAATGGAATTGGGAAAATCCCTAAGGGTTTGGGCCGAATCAGAATCAACAAAATATAAGAACAGAATAGAAGCCGGGATTATCGATCCAAGTAAGCCAATGGTAAATTACAGCAGAGATAATCTTGAGATTGATGGGTTGACATCAGCTACTTCCAAATATTTCGCTGACCGGGGATTAATGTATACTTATCAGGGAGGTAAACGTTATGACACAACCCATTTGCATCTGGCTGAGTGGATAAACTGCATCAGAAAAGGTAAACAACCAAGTTGTAATATCGATAAAGGATTTGAAGAAGCGATAACGGCACATATGGCCACACTATCCTACAGGAATGGTGTGAAAGTTTACTGGGATGCTGATAAAGAAAAAATTGTAACTAATTAATAAAGAGAATATTATAGCTTTTTGATCATGAAATTAGCATAAACACTATTAATTATATTTTTCCAAAAAGAATAGTTAAAAAAAGTTTATGCGAACGCGAAACAGTTACGTTTATTTTAAATTTTGCAATTGCTACATTATTTCTAAAATATAAAATTTAAACGATGAAAAAATCAAACATTAATCGCAGAGAATTTATCAGGAATTCTGCTGCTAGTGCTGCAGCATTAGGCCTTGTTTCCCCGGCCATACCTGCCCTTGCTGATGATAAAAAGAAGGGCGCTCAGGCTAAGGTCGGATTGTATAGTATTACCTTCCTGGGTGTCTGGTATAAAGGTCCGGCTTTAACCCTGGAACAGGTTCTCGCAAAATCCAAAGAATTGGGTTTTGATGGAATTGAAATTGATGGGAAAAGGCCGCACGGCAACCCATTAGATTGGTCAACTAAAAAATGTAAGGAACTGGTTAAAAAAGCAGATGGCATGGGCCAGGAAATATACGCGGTTGCTGCCAATAATGATTTTAGCAGTCCAATTCCGGAACATCGTGAATGCCAGATCGCTTATATGAAAGACCTGATCAGGATGACTTCTGATTTAGGTGTTAAAAGTCTCAGGGTATTTCTGGGCTGGCCGGGTGTAACACTCCATCCTGAGGGAGGAAAATATACCATAGCAAGTGATATTTGGCAGCATACACATTATCAGTTCAGTCCCGAGGAGATATGGGCTTGGTGCACGGAGGGCATGGTTGAATGTACAAAATATGCATCAGACTATGGTGTTACCCTTGCATTGCAAAATCACAAACCTGTGATCAATAATTGGAAAGACATGATGAGGATGGTGAAAGAAATTGATTCACCTAATTTAAAGGTTTGCCTTGACGCTCCGATCATGGTGGATAAGAGTCCTGAAAATATGATGGAAGCTTCCAAAGCGGCAGGGGATCTGCAGGTTCTAACCCATTTTGGTGGTGAATATGGTAAAGATACGGATGGCAATGTTGTGGATATACAAGTATACAAAAGGGAAATAGGAGCTGATGGAAAACCCATCCCGGAAGTGATATACCCTTCATTTGTTAAAGCCATGAACAGTATTGGTTATAATGGGTATTATAGTTATGAACTGTGTCATCCCTTACCTGTGAAAGATGGCGAGAAAGTAGGCATTGATTACGCTGAATATTGTGCAAAAAATGCCTGTGAAATGATGAAGGGATTAATTGGAAGCATCGGGTAAGAGTCCTTTTTCCCAGGTTTCAGCATGATTGGACTCTTCATTTCTGTATAAGTATACGAAAGATTGTAAAGACTTAAGTGCATCCCCCAAAGGGTAATAAAATGCATCCCAGTTTTCACTGTCTTCACCGTCATGGTTAGGTATTACATAACTGAACTGACAGGCCATACCTAATTCATCATAGGCACTGGATGCTCTCTTTTCAATATTTTCGAGATCCTTCATGGATAATTCGGATTTTTGCTTTCGCGTACGGCGTAACAATTTCCTGCGCATGACATCGGTGACCAGATCCTGAAGCTCTATATTGGAATCTGAACCTAGCAAAAACAGGATCTCTTCCCTTGAAATAGGGGACATGAACATATTTAAATTTGGGATCTTCTCAGCTTTTGCAAGTTCTAAAAGAATACTGCCTACAAATGGATTCCCTTCGAAAAACACATCCGCCTGAGTTAGTGATTCCCTGAGCTCCTCAATATCCAGAGCCTGAAGATCACCCCGGACTTCCAAAACAATATATTTTTCATTTTTTCTTAACGATTCTATATACTCCCGTGTCCTGAAATAATAATCGATCCCATCTTTTTCACCCGGCCGAGGGCTTCTGTCATTGTACAGGACGAGAGGTTTAAGAGATGATTTAATTTCAGGGAAAAATCTTCCCAATGCTGTGGATAATGGACTTTTTCCAACGCATGAAGGTCCGGAAAGTATAATCAGTTTACCTGACATGTTTGAGATGTATTTTTATATAGGAATTATATTCATATCTACCATGAAAAATCAATTTATCAGCTCACAATTTATTAAAAATAGTACAAATAAGTACATAAAATGATCTGTATGATACCTTGATTGTCAAGATTAATTAATATCAATTCATTTAACAGGGATATTCTTTATTTTAGACAATTATTATAAAATAACAATTATGTCAAAAGTACATATCGGATTTATGGGAGCTGGTGGAATTGCCAGATCCCATGCATACGCTCTGAATGCCCTGAAATTCTATTATGATTCTGTCCCGGAAATCATATTTGAATCTGTAACATCCGCACGTGAGGTAAGTCGGTCTGAGTTTGCATTAAAGTATAACTTTGAATCAGCTCAGGATATTAGTGCATTCGCAGAGAATCCATCAATTGATACTGTGTTTATACTGGGACCTAATAAGGTGCATTTTGAGCATTTCGAAATTGCCTTATCTATGCCCTCTGTTAAAAATATTTACCTTGAAAAACCGGTGTGTGCTTCTTATGAGGAAGAAAAAAAGATACACAAACTGCTCTCAGCGTTACCTGCAGATAAAAATATCCTTGTAGGATTTCAGTTCATTCAGTCAGCAGCCGTAAGGGAAGCTCTGAACTTCTGGAAAACCGGAATTCTGAGGAAGCCTTTACATTTTGATCTTAAATATTACCATGGTGATTATCTTCAGGCTTCCTACCGGGAGAAACGTAAGACCAGATTGACACCTGCACCTGATGGTGGGGCAATGGCTGACCTGGGTTCCCATGGAATAAGTATGCTTATGGCCTTCCTGGGAAATGACCTGAAAATAATAAACGCCCATCAGGCAGGTAGTTTTGATGATGTCCCGTCTGATTCTGACTTGTATAGTTCCATTACATTAATGGATCCTGGAACAAAAGCAGTTGGGAATATGTCCGCCAGCCGGATCAGTTCAGGTACAGGGGATTGGGTGAACCTGGAGCTGTTCGCTGAAAAAGGATATTTAAAGTATTCCTCCTATGATCCAGACATTTTTGAATATTATCTTGAGTCGGATCGGAAATGCATAAAACAGGCCGTTGGCAGTAATTATAAACCTGTAACAGGTTTCCCGTCCGGCCATGTACCACCCGGATGGCTTAGAGCTATGATTCACGCCCATTATGTATTTCTTACAGGGGATTCAAGAGGCTCCTTCCTCCCTGATCTGTCACATGGACTCGCAGTTCAGCGAATAGTACGAGAGACAGCAACCCATTTATCGTTCTTTCGTGAAAAAACAAGTATATAATATATTGATGTTATTCATTTGATTATCAATAAGTTGGAAGGTCAGCTGGCGCAAAGGATAAAAAAAGAGTAAGATTTTAGTGCATAAGCGAGTTACTTTTTCGTTACCCATAGGATTTATTTATGAAAATGCTTTGGGAGGACTATACGGAATTTTCAATCAGCAACCGTGAAGTTCATGCTGTCAACTGGTTTTATGTATTAACCAGCTGATCCTCAAAACAATAATTTAGGAGGACCATTTAATTTTTAGGCTATGCAGCAAATTTACCAAAGCCCAGCTAGCAGACCATATGTATTTTATACCCTTGTATTGGTCATTTTGTTTTTAGTATTTAGTAGTTGTGAGGTTATACAGGAGGTATCCATGATAGAGGACCCCTATCCTGTGGAATTCAAGGATGGAAAGCTTTATCCGGACGACTACGGATCACACCAACAATTCGGACGTCATATTGATATATGGGATAACTATGCGCTTATAGGATCCGGTAAGGAAAATGGAGCTTATGTGTTCAGGAACATAGCAAACCAATGGGAGGAGATGGAGAAACTGGAATTACGGGCAAACTACGGCATCGGGGATATCTGTTTTAAAGAAGATTGGATACTTGTCGGTACTGAGTATGCTAATGGATCAGGAAAGGTAGACGTATTCACAATTAAAGATGAAGAAATTGAGTTTGTACAGGAAATACATTCCAATGTTAAGGGAGACAGGTTCGGGTCAGTGGTAGATGTTTCCGGGAATTATATGATAATAGGGGCTAAGGCGGCCTGGAATGATTGTGAAGATTGCGGGACCAACAGTGATCCGGGTAAATTATTTATATATAAGTATAATGGTGATCAGTGGATATTGGATTCTGATTTTGATGCCAATCCACCCAGGGAGAATGATAAGTTCGGAAGAGAAGTAGCAATTTCCGGGAACTTTGCTTTTGCTAAAGGAGGTCAGAAGGATACAGTCTACGTGTACAGCAACCTGGATGGTCAATGGGCTTTTCATAGTTATCTATGCCCTGAACCCGTAGAAGTACTTGAAAAAGAATATGAACAGAATTTTGGTCTATCTATTCAGGTCACTGGTTCGAACTTAATGATTGGTGCCCCAACATACCCGGTAAATGGTCCCCAGGAACGAATGGGTGCTGTATATTATTACCAGTTACAGGACGGGAACACCTGGATCTTAAAGGATAAATTGTTAAATCCGAATAATGTTCCGGTTGAAGAGGTAAACGAATTTGGTACTACCATAAAAGTGACTGATGACTATATGATAGTAGGAGGAAATACAAATTATATTGGTGGGGGTGTAGTATACAAATACACAGGATCACAATGGGCGAATATTCATTATATATCACCACCTGTTGATATTATATCTCATGGATTTGGAATATCTATGGATATCTCCGAAAAATGGATGCTTATCGGGCATATTGGAGACATGGACACCGGAACAGAAGCTGGTGCAGTATATGTTTTTGAAAATAATTACTAAAAGTTTTTAATTACAACCTTCTCAGATTCCCGCCTGTAGCGTATTGAGATTCTTCATCTGAGCCATAAGAAGATACTCTTTATAGCAGCCAGCGGGAATCAGAGAAGCCAATATCAGTTTGCCTGCCTATATCTACAGTTAAGCTTATATTACAATCGATTATACATTTTTTCCTTCTGATATTTTTCATTCGTGGATTTTTTTTGGTTATTATATGTAATAGCTGCTATTCCTACTAATTTTTATTTTATTTATTTTTAAACTTTCGTAGAAAGAATATCCTGCGAGCCTTCAATCTCATTGAATTTTATAAATTGAAGACTTTGTTAAAAGGCTTAAAATAACTACATTGAATTTAAAGTAAACACTGGGAACGGGAGTAAGAAACACTTCCAACCAATTGCAGGGATAATCACTTTTTAAATTAAATATATTTACATGGAAGAATTAAATATTACCCGTCGTAAGTTTATTGCTACCACTTCTGTTGGGGCACTAGGCACAATTTTCACAGCCACTGCATCATCCTGTGGAAACACAAATCCAGCTTCCGGAAAACTGGCCCTTTTAGGAGGCGATCCCGTTCGCTCCAAGGACTGGATGTCATGGCCCATATGGGATCCAAAGGCAGAAGATCCGGCCTTATCCGTACTGCGAAGTGGTAAGTGGTACAGGGAGTGGGGGACTGAAGTGAAGAAATTTGAAAAAATGTATGCTGAGTTAATTGGTACGAAAAGGGCTCTCGCAACAGCAAGCGGTACCACGGCCCTCGAAGTTGCCCTTCACGTACTTGGGGTAGATGCCGGCGATGAAGTAATAGTGTCTCCTTATACATTCATAGCCACCTATAATGTTGTCTTTAATGCAAAAGCATTGCCGGTTTTTGCAGATACGGATCAAGAAACTTTTACCATTAATCCAAAAACGATAGAAGAGAGAATCAATGAACGGACAAAAGCCATCTTGCCTGTACATATACTTGGTCTTCCCGCAGATATGAACAGCATTAATGCCATTGCTAAAAAACATGACCTGGTTGTTATTGAAGATGCCTGTCAGGCATGGCTTGCTGAATATGACGGGAAAAAATGTGGAACTTTGGGAGACCTGGGATGTTTCAGTTTTCAGAATTCAAAACATCTCCCTTCCGGGGAAGGAGGTGCCGTAACCGGAAATGATGATAGTTTAATGGATATGTGTCATTCCTACCACAATTGTGGACGAGCTTATGGGAATACCCAGGGTGAATTCCACGGGTATGCTTTTAGGGGTGGAAATATGAGAATGATGGAGATCCAGGCGGTTATCCTGATGAACCAGATGAATAGAATTAAAGCGGATGCTGATAAGCGGCTGGGAAATGCCCTCTACCTGGATTCAAAGTTGAAGAATATCCCGGGCATCATACCTTATAAATTGTCTGATGGAGCAGACCGTTCTGCATATCACCTGTATCCCTTCAGGTACAAAAAGGAGTATTTTGACAATTTGCCAAGAGAAAAATTTCTTCAGGCACTAGCGGCGGAAGGAATAAACTGTAATAATGGTTATGGGCCTCAGTATAACGATGGTTTGATTGAAGAAGCCCTGAACAGCCGGGGGTATAAGAGGTTGTTTACTGAACAAAGATTAAATGCATACCGGGAAGAACTTAAAAACCTGCCGGATAATGACCAGTTAACACAGGAAGCCGTCTGGCTGTTCCAGAATATGTTGCTGGGTGAAAAAAGTGATATGGATGATATCATCAATGCTGTTGAAAAAATCTACGAAAACAGAAAACAATTGATCTGAGACGCTGAAAGATAAATTAATTTTAACATGCTGAGACCTGTCTTCCTTGGCTTCCTGCTGAGACCTGTCTTCTTTGGCATCCTGCTGAGAGCAGTCTTCTTTGGCTTCCTGCTGAGTGTAGTTTTATTATCCTGTTACCTGAATGCTCAGGAATCAAATTCCCCCTCCGAAGTTGACAGGGGTTGGAAGGCAGGAGTGGCAAGGGTGGTCATTACACCCCCCGAATACATGTGGATGGCCGGTTATGCTGCCAGAGATAAACCGGCGGATGGGAAACTGCATGATCTGTGGCTTAAAGCTTTAGCGCTGGAAGACGCCGAAGGTAACAAAGCCCTGCTCATTACTTCGGATATTATTGGTTTTAGCAGAGAATTATCACAGTCCATTTGTGGTAAGCTCCACAAAAAGTTTAAATTGGAAAGAAAGGATATCATTCTCAGCAGTTCCCATACACATAGCGGTCCCGTACTCAATAATAATCTGTATGGTATTTATCCACCCTTCGATGATAAACAAAAGGAACAGATCCGAAGATACCAGCAGTTCCTTGAAGCACAGGTTTTGATAGCTGCTGAAAGGGCTTTGGGCAGTCTTGCACCTTCAAGTATATCGACCGGGGTGGGCATCTCCCGTTTTGCAGTGAATCGTCGCGAGAGTGGCTGGGAAGGGGATATATTGTATAGCCCGGATGTTAAAGGGCCATCTGATCATTCTGTTCCTGTAATAAAAATTACTGATGAAAGGAACCGGCTTACTGCAGTCGTGTTTGGATATGCCTGTCATGCTACAAGTCTATCTATAAATAAATGGTCAGGTGATTATCCGGGATTTGCGCAAATAGAATTAGAAAAAATGTACCCTTCTGCAACAGCAATGTTTTTTGCAGGCTTTGGTGCTGATCAGAATCCCTTCCCTCGGGGGGGTGTGCTCCAGGCTGAGCAGTATGGTAAAGAACTGGCCATTTCTGTAGAACGCATTCTAGAAGGTGAAATGGAACAATTATCACCTTCACTTAAAACGGTTTATGAAGAAATCGAACTGGAGATCGCCCAACCACCGGATCAGGCTAAGCTGGAACAGATCATCGAAAATGGAGCCGGGTGGGAAAAAAGATGGGCAATGATGATTATGGAGAAACAAGCTGCCGGTGAAAAACTTGAAGACTCATATCCGTTTTACCCGGTGCAGGGATGGCAATTAGGGGAACAGTCCCTGGTGGTTTTGGGGGGCGAAGTGGTGGTAGATTATGCACTTGCACTAAGGGAGTTGCTGGGGAATGATATTATACTAGTGGGTTATTCAAATGATGTCATGACGTATATACCTTCCGAGAGGGTGTTGAAAGAAGGAGGCTATGAAGGGAAATCATCCATGTGGGTTTATGGACACAGGGGATCATGGGAGCCAGGCATCGAGGAAAAGATCATCACTGAGGTATTGCGTCAGATGTATTTTTGTAAAAATAAGGAAATTGATTACCTTGAATAATATTTCATTGGTATGAAGCGTAGAAATTTCCTGAAGTATAGCGCTGGTTCCCTGCTCACAGCGCCCCTTTTACTTAACGATTATTCACATATTTATGCGAATACGTATGCCTCGCCTGTGGTTAGTGTATTCGATAAGTTTGTCTCTTCACTGGAATACCAGGCTGGGAATGTTGTGAACTCTGATGGTGTTACAGTAGATAAGGTATTATCATTCGATATAATTAACACCCGGGTAGCGAAAATGGTTGACACCGCCATTATGGAATTGACCAATAAAAAGAGCGTCGGTAAAGCCTGGGAATCCTTATTCCCAAAGGGCCACCCGAATAAAGATACTAAAATCGGGATAAAACTTAATTTTTCCTATGGTGACTGGCGCAATGACCAGGAGAACAACTGGGCGAAAATATATTGTCCATTCGGGCCAAAGGCTGCCGTTTCAAATGCAATTGTTCTCGGACTTAGCCAGATGATGGATGGGAATTTCCCTGTCGAGAATATTACACTTATTGAAAGAATGTATCTTTCGGGAACCAGAAGATTTTATCCCGTAATACAGGGTTATCGCCCGATCACCGCCGATGCCGACGGAAGATTCAAGGATAACCAGCCCGGGACCACAGCAATACACTGGATATATTCTACAAATCCATTGGAATTACCGGATGATGCACCGACATTTATTGCAGCACCTGATTTTCAGGGCGAGTTTAAGGCTCCACAGAAAATTTACTCAGCAATTTATGAAAATGATTTCCTGATAAACTATTCAATTGCGAAAGACCACAGGGCTGCCGGGATCACAGGGGCTATGAAAAACAATTATGGGTGCACAGACAATCCATTCGGTACACATGGAAATGAATGGAATAGTGAGGATACACCCTACGCAGGCACCAGGCTCTGTATCCCTGTTTTTCATAAAAATGTAGACTTGCATTCGCCTTATATTCTGCATTTGATGGATGCAATTACAGGAATTTATGAAGGCGGTCCCCTTTCCGGCAAAGTATTCCATGCCAATTCTCTGGCTGTAAGTAAAGATCCTGTCGCCCTTGATACCTACCTTCTGAATATCTTAAATAATGCCAGAAAGGAACATGGGCATTCAATTATTGATATAAAGGATGGCCGGACAACTGATGGGCATCCTAATGCTTCCTTCCTCAGGATCACGGCAGAACGTCATGAGTTGGGGAGTATGTCGCAGAATAACCTGAAAAATATAGATCTTTCGTCGAATTCTGAATCTTATGAGATCCCGGCCATGGATAGAAGCCTGTCATTGGTAGGAGAAGTGAATAAAGAAAAGGAAAGGTGCAGAATGCAGGTAATCACGGATAATTCCAACAGAACGAAGACCATAGAGGCCAGGATAGAAACAGTGGATGGTAAGGTGATAAGATCTTTTCCAGACAGGTCTGCATCAGATACGATAACAGAGCTTGAATGGGATTACAGGAACAATGATAATGTAATAGTAAAGGAGGATGTTTATATCTGGTATGTTCGTGTCGATGGCATGCAACATACCGGAACAGTAAATCTGATTTTTTAATTTTTAGTACGCCTGAATGTTATGAAATATTTTCTTAAAGTGAGAATGCTCACGATGGCCCTATTTGTGGGTATTGGATTTGAAATTTCCGGTCAGGAATATGACCTGTTGATTCAAAACGGGCACCTGATAGATCCGAAAAACGGGATTGACCAGATAATGGATGTGGCCGTCAAGGATGGAAAAATTGTTAAAATATCTGAAGAGATACCCGGAGGAACTTCAGAAAAAGTCATAGATGCAGTAGGATTATATGTGACACCCGGTATTATTGATATCCACGTTCATGTTTTCTGGGGTACGATGCCGGATGCATATATCAGCAATAGTTATACTAGTCTTCCGCCGGATGGGTTTACCTTCCCCTCAGGTGTGACTACAATTGTCGATGCTGGTAGTGCCGGTTGGAAGAATTTCAGGATATTCAAAGAGCAGACCATCGACCATTCGAAAACCCGGGTATTGGCCTTTCTTAATATCGTTGGATCTGGCATGAAAGGAGGGGCTGTTGAACAGAACCTGGCTGATATGGATCCGAAATTAACAGCTATGGTTAAGAGGAAATATGCGGAATACATCGTTGGGATTAAACTGGCTCATTATAGCGGCCCTGAGTGGGATCCGGTAATTAAAATGGTAGAAGCAGGGCGATTGGCCAGTGTCCCGGCAATGATCGATTTCGGCGGAAATAATCCTCAACTATCCCTGGATAGACTTCTTAATACAGAAATGAGGCCGGGAGATATCTTTACGCATTGTTATGCGAATGTTAGGGGCCGAACGGCAATAGTTGATGAAAATGGGAAAGTAAGGCCCTATGTTTGGGAAGCACAAAAAAGAGGGGTAATATTTGATGTGGGTCATGGGGGAGGAAGCTTCGTGTTTGAACAGGCTGTACCAGCCATGGAGCAGGGATTTATGCCAAACTCGATCAGTACGGACCTTCATACAGGAAGTATGAATGGGGGCATGAAAAACATGTTAAATGTTATGTCTAAAATGCTGAATCTGGGGATGCCATTAAATGCAGTTATAGAACGTTCAACCTGGAAACCGGCAAAAATAATAGAACATGAGGAGCTCGGACATTTAAGCACTGGTGCATGTGCTGATATAGCCCTTTTTAAACTTAAGGAGGGAAAATTCGGATTCATAGATACAAGGGGATTTATGATCGAAGGCAATCAGAAACTGGAATGTGAACTGACAATCCGGGAAGGGGAAGTTGTTTGGGACCTCAATGGGATAGCTTCTCCAAAGTGGGAAAAAGGACAATAAGAAAATTTTTTATAAACCAATGAAATGATCTAAAATGGAACAGAAAAAACAAAATTCAAGAAGGAAAGCTGTTAAAGGTGTTATCGCTGCTGCCGCTGCTGGCTTAGGAGTCAGTCAGGTAAGCGCTGCTGAAAACAAAAAGAAATCGGCAAAAAAAGTAACTACCAGTATAACCAAATCCAACGATGTACCATTGTTTTCTGGTGGTGTTGCTTATGGTAACTTACTATTTATTGCCGGGAAAGGTGCCCATTTTGAAGGGGATATAGCCGCACATACGGATCATGTCCTGAAAGAGCTGGAGAAGGAATTGAAGAAGCATGGCTCCTCTATGGATAAAGTGCTGAAGGTCAATGTATATCTGCATGATCTGAATGATTACCATGGCATGAATGATGTATACCGTGGCCGTTTTGGGGAAAATCCGCCTGTCAGAACTACAGTGGCGACATATGGGGGTGTGCCAGGCGACTCTCTCGTTGAGATTGACTGTATTGCAGCATTGGATTAACGTTTTTACGGACGTACGAAGGGAATCCCGGGAATACAGTGGTTTGTTTGAACTCTGGCCCGGGCCTTCAATATATTTGAAAATTTAAAACAAATACTATGATTACCAGAAGGGAATTGATGAAGAAATTAGCCGGGATGCCACTTGTCGGGGGCTTATTCGGCGCAGGCATATTTACACCTGGCATGGTTACAGCAAGCCCCGCTAGACGGGATTATTTTAAGGAACTCGGGGTCAGGACCTTTATTAATGCGGCAGGAACCTATACATTTATGACGGGTTCCCTGATGCGACCTGAGGTTATCGATGCATATAATTATGCCACAACTGATTATGTGATACTTGATGATCTTCAGGATAAAGTTGGGGAACGGATAGCGAAATTGCTCCATTGTGAAGCTGCGACCATTACCTCCGGAGCAGCATCTGCCATAACCCTCGGTACTGCTGGGATCCTGTCCGGGATGGACGAAGAGAAGGTTATTCAAATCCCTGACCTGACTGGCATGAAGAGCGAAGTGATCATTCAGAAATCTCATCGAATAGGCTATGACCATGCCATTCGGAATTGCGGGGTTAAGATCGTTGAAGTGGAGACGAGGAAAGAACTGGAGGATGCCATCAACGAAAAGACAGCCATGATGTGGTTTTTTAATGGCAATAATTTTGTCGGCGAAGTACAGGATGAAGAATTTGTCGAGATAGCCAGGAAACACGGAATACCTACGTTCAATGATTGTGCAGCCGATGTGCCGCCGGTTGATAACCTGTGGAAATATACGGATATGGGTTTTGACCTGGTCACTTTTTCAGGGGGCAAAGGATTGAGAGGGCCACAAAGTGGAGGTTTATTGATCGGGAAGAAGAAATATATTGATGCTGCCCGCTTGCATGCTGCACCAAGAGGAAATACGGTTGGAAGGGGTATGAAAGTTAATAAAGAGGAGATCCTGGGTATGCTTGTAACCATAGAATCGTACCTGGCAAGGGACCATGATAAGGACTGGGCTTTATGGGAGATGCAGATCAAAACCATAATTGACGCTGTTATAGATATTCCGGGTATTAAACCGGAACGACACGTTCCTGAAGTGGCCAATCATGTTCCCTCTTTGAGATTGTCATGGGACCAGGATAAAATTAAAATGTCCCCGGATGAACTCCGGCAAAAGCTCCGAGACGGTCACCCTTCTATAGAGACTGTTGGTGGAAAAGAAAACGTCGGAATAACAACCTGGATGATGGATCCCGGACAAGAAAGAATTGTGGCTTCCCGGATAAGGGAAATATTGAAAAACGCTTAATGGAAATCCGGCCAGAGCAGATCAACTGAACCATAGCATAAAAATTTTCTAAGATCCAAAAGGAATCAGTCTTAAATCTCTATTTTTGTTAAAGTAACTGTGGCTTGAAATTTGCAATAAAATTGCAAATCACATTGTCCGGATAGCAGTAAATCACAGGAAATTATAAATCATATTAAAATGAGAAATTATTTTTATTCACTCACGATACTTTTAATTCTTGTACCAATCTTGAGTTTTTCACAGAATCCAACGAAATGGAGAGGGCCTGATCAGAATGGTTATTATCCCGATACCGGTCTTTTGACAGAGTGGTCTGCGGGTGGACCTGAAGTATTATGGCAATATAGTAAACTGGGAGAAGGATATTCGTCGCCTTCTTTTGGCAATGGCCGGATTTATGTATCTGGCATGGAGGATCAGACTGGATTTGTCTATGCCCTTGAACAGGATGGGACATTGATCTGGAAAGCGCCCTATGGACCTGAATTCTATGAAAGTTATCCAGGAAGTCGGGGGACGCCTGTTATCGATGGCGATAAACTATATATGCTTAGCGGTAAGGGCCATCTGTCCTGTCTGAGTTCAAATTCAGGTCAGGTAATCTGGAGAAAGGACTTGCTTCGTGAGTATGGAGGTAGGAATACTGAATGGGGTCTTGCCGAAACTTTATTGATTCATGGAGATAAATTGATATGCTCACCCGGTGGACGCGAACATAACCTGATGGCATTTAATAAAGCAACCGGGGATGTTATCTGGACAACAAAGGCTTTAGGAGAAGTTTCAGCCTATTGTTCCCCGCTTTTAGTTGAAATTGGGGGGCGCAACCTGATCATCACCCATATGGCTGATCATATCATAGGACTTGATGGGGACACCGGAAAGCTTTTATGGAGCCATTCGCACCCAAACAGGTATTCCGTGCATCCCAATACACCGCTCTATCATGATGGACAGGTCTTCTGTTTCAGCGGATATGGAAAGGGTGGAGCAATGCTACAATTGAATGCAGACGGAAGCAAGGTGGAGCAGCTCTGGTACAGCGAAACAATGGATAGCCGGATGGGTGGAGCAGTTTTTATTGATGGATATATGTACGGCTCCGGTGATTCCAACCGCGAATGGCAATGTATTGACTGGAATACCGGCAAAGTGGTCTACGAATCTAAAGAGCTTGGAAACGGAGTTGTTATTGCAGCAGAAGGTCTTTTGTACGGATATAGCCAGCGGGGCGAACTTGCCCTGATCAAACCTGAACCATCATCCTTTAATGTAATCAGCAAAATTAAAATTTCTGCTGGAAGTGGACAGCACTGGGCTCATCCGGTTATAAACAATGGAAGGTTGTTTGTCCGACATGGAAATGCTTTGATAGCTTATAAAATTCGTTAATTTATGTGCTAAAGTACTTTTCACATATGATTTATATCATATAATTAGTGGGGTATTAATCCTTAAATTTGTATAGGGCGGTGGATTGATAGCTTTATATAAGGGCTTATTGTATTTTTCATCTTTACCCCGGGAGCATTTGAGCGGTATATAAATTATATGATATGAAAAAAATATCCTTTCTGATTCTTGTTTCTTTTCTAATACAACCCGTTTTTTCTCAGAAAACACAATGGCGTGGACCCGAAAGAAATGGCCGGTTCCCTGATACTGGATTGATGAAAGAGTGGCCCGCTGATGGTCCTGAAATGCTCTTGAAAATGGAAGATATTGGTATGGGGTATTCCTCCCCAGTGCTTTATGACAACATGATCTATGTAACGGGTAAAAGAGGAGAGGAAGATTTTTTAAGTGCCATCGATATGCAGGGCAACCTCAAATACCAGGTGAAATATGGATCTTCATGGAATAAATCATATCCCGAAACCCGCTCGACGCCAACACTGGACAGCGACCGAATCTATGTAATTAGTGGAATAGGGGAAGTGGTTTGTCTGAATGCCAAGGATGGAACTATTGTCTGGTCTGTCGATGCCAATGAATCATATGAAGGAGAGATCCACAGATGGGGCGTGGCTGAATCACCTCTGGTCATCGATGATAAAGTTCTTTACACCTGCGGCGGTGATAAAACCTCTGTAGTAGCCCTTAATAAATATTCAGGAGAGATAGAATGGCAGGCTGAAAGTCTTGGCGGTGAGAGGACCTATGTATCCCCCGTATTATATGAGCAGGACGGCAGTAAATTAATAGTGGCCCTCACTGCCCACCATGTCCTGGGGATCATGCCGGAAAATGGCAAGATCGCTTGGCATTATGAATATCTGCCTCCTGAAGGAGCCTCAGGGCGTGGTGCAACGAACAGCACCAATTCACCTATAACCCGCGGGAATGAAATTTTTGTGTCAAAGGGTTATGATCAATATGGCGTAATGCTGAAAGTATCTTCAGATATGAATTCCGTCGAGGAGGTGTGGAGAACAAGTGTTATGGATACACATCATGGACATTATGTAAATGTCGGGGATTACTTATACGGATCTAACTGGCAAAGCAACTCTACGGGTAACTGGGTTTGCCTGGATTGGGATACCGGAGAGGTAATGTATGAAGAAAAATGGAATACGAAAGGCTCTATAGCACTGGCTGAGGGTTTATTGTATTGTTATGAGGAAAGAGGAGGAAATGTAGCGCTGGTTAACCCTACACCTGAGAAATTTGATATTATCAGCACATTTAAAATCGAAGATGGCTCGGGCCCGCACTGGGCACATCCCTATATAGCTGATAAGAAACTGCTGATCCGTCATGGTGAAGTCGTGATGGTTTTTGATATAGCTGATAAAAAAGGATAAATTGTTTAACCCTAAGAACATATTTCTTTATTCATTAGGTCTATTGTTCGTAATTGCCTTGATCTGGTGGAATATTTCCGGCCCGGCCATTGATTTAAATACCAGTGAACCCGGGATGGATAACCGGAGATCTGAAGCAGAAGGTTTAAGTGAGGTTATTAATATCGGTGCTTTTTTTGAACTTTTTTCTGATGTAGATAGTGAGATGAATGATGTCTGGCCGCGCTTCAGGGGCCCGGAATTTGATAATATCAAGAAATCCGGATCTGGGTTGATAGAAAAATTTAATAATGATCCTAAAATCCAGTGGTCTGTTGAACTGGGAGAGGGGCATGCCGGCCCGTCGGTTTATAAAGGCAAGGTTTATTTGCTGGACTATGATGAAGAGATCAAGGCAGATATGCTGAAATGTTTTTCACTAAAGGACGGGAAGGAACTTTGGAGGAGATGGTATAATGTGAATATTAAAAGAAACCATGGTATGTCCAGAACCATCCCTGCCCTTACCGAAGACTATATTCTGACCATTGGGCCACGCTCCCATGTGATGTGTCTTGACAGGGAAACAGGAGACCTCAGATGGGGAATGGATATTGAAAAACTATATGGGACTGAGATCCCATTCTGGTATACCGGTCAATGTCCTTTGATCGACGATAACAAAGCGATTATCGCTACAGGGGGTAAGGATATTATGATCGCAGTGGATTGTTCGTCAGGAGAGGTAATCTGGGAAGTGCCTAATCCTGGGATGTGGAAAATGTCGCATTCTTCGATTTTGCCATGGGTATACCAGGGAATAAAAATGTATGTCTACAGTGCGGTAGGTGGTGTTATAGCGATTGGTGCCGAAGGAGATCTGGCTGGCAAAGTATTATGGCAATCTGATGAATGGAGCTGCTCAGTAGTGGCGCCATCACCGGTTTGCATGCCGGATGGAAAAGTTTTTCTTACGGCAGGATATGGTGCAGGCAGTATGGTTTTTCAGATAAATTATGCGAATGGCGAGTTTACGGCCACTAAGCTCTATGATTATAAACCAAAAGATGGACTTGCCTCTGAACAACAGACCCCGGTATATTATGATGGTCTGCTATATGGGATATTGCCGAAAGATGCAGGCCCCATGAGGAACCAGTTTATAAGTGTTGATCCCCAGGATACCCGTAAAGTAGTATGGGCCAGCGGTAAAACGCATAGGTTCGGCCTGGGCCCTTATATGATTGCTGATGGTAAATTCTTCATATTAAATGATGAAGGAACTTTGTCGATCGTTAGGCCGGATCGCAAAAGTTTTGTTCTCCTTGATCAGATAAAAGTTTTTGAAGGGCATGATGCCTGGGCACCTCTCGCAATTGCAGATGGATATCTGCTCTTACGTGATGCGAATAATATGTATTGCATGGATATAAGAAAAATGTAATCCGCATAATATGAAAAAGATCTTTATCTATATCATTGTTGTAGTACTTGGATTATTGATCCTTGTGATTATACTTGGTGATTTTATGTCAGGAGAGATAAAGGATAAAGCAAATAATCCTTATGCATACGAATTTGATGAGTTTAAGGCAGTGGACCCTTCGATGATAAAGTTCAAAGAGGCCAGAAGAATTGGTTTGAACATTGAGGGACCCAAGGCCATAGATGTTAAAAATGATCTGATAGCCATTGCTTATAAAGATCATCTTCAGGTTATCGATTCTTCCGGGCTGGAAAGAATAAATATGCCAATAAAAGGGCCTCTTACTGCTGTATCTTTTTCCCCGGAAGGGGCGCTCTACCTGGCCTGTCAAAACTACGTTCTAGTGCTCAGCCCGGAGGGTAAAACCATAGACCGCTGGGAAGACTTTGGAGAGAAAACTCTGATCACGGCGATAGCATTTAAGGATACGGTCACATTCCTGGCTGATGCAGGGAACCGACAGGTAATTCGCCTGAATACAAAAGGAGAAATATTGGATTCATTTGATGGAACCGGCCGGCTGGATGGTAATTATGGTTTTATTCTTCCAAGTCCTTACTTTGACCTGGAAGTGGATCCGGATAATCAACTCTGGGTAGTGAATTCCGGATTGTTAAAGGTAGAAAACTATACGGATGATGGCGCTGTACGGGCCTTCTGGGGAAAACCCTCCTTCGAGATCGAAGGATTTACAGGCTGCTGTAATCCCGCACATATTGCCATTATGGAAGATGGATCATTTGTTACGAGCGAGAAGGGTCTTACCAGGATAAAGGTCTATAAACCCTCAGGGGAACTGGACTGCGTGGTGGCCGCTCCGGATGATTTTGAGGGCGATAGCGAACCAGCCGACATTGCGGTTGATGAAAATGGAAAGATCTATGTCCTCGACATTACGTCAGGGAAGATCAGGATTTTTGAAAGAAACATTATCTAGATGAATAGAAGAAATTTTATACAGGATTTTGCCCGCTACACACTCTTAGGTGGACTAGTCTCCTCAGTTGGATTTTTAGTTAGTCAACGCACCATCAAAACCACCGAAGATTGTACGGCTTCTGAGGTATGTAAGATGTGTGGCAAGTTCAATTCCTGTCAGAAGGTTACGGATTTAAAAGCTAATGGACATGGAAAAATCTCCTGAAAATAAAGCCAACAAAAGGAGGGAATTTATTCGTTCCACCGCCCGGTTAACACTCGCCATTGGAATAGGTGGAGTAAGTGGACTGGCATTGAGCAAATCAACAAAGGAGGAATGGGTATGGCAGATCGATCCTTTTGAATGCACACAATGTGGCAGATGTGCTGAAGAATGTGTTTTGACCCCTTCCGCTGTAAAATGCGTTCATGCCTTTGACCTTTGTGGATATTGTGATCTATGCGGGGGATATTTTAAACCTGGAGTTATTGATCTACATACAGGAGCAGAAAACCAGCTTTGTCCTACAGCAGCTATAAAAAGAGATTTTATTGAGGAACCATTTTTTGAATATACAATTGATGAGGACCTGTGTATTGGATGTGGTAAATGTGTAAAAGGATGCTCTGCTTTTGGAAATGGATCTTTACATCTGCAGATCCGTCATGATCTGTGTCTTAATTGCAATCAATGTACTATAGCCAGGCTTTGCCCATCGGATGCCATAACACGGGCACCGGCCAGTAAACCATATAATTTTAAAGGAGATTTTACGAAAAGTTAAGAGGAGTTATAAAGAGATTGGAAGAGTTATAAAGAATTTGGAAAAGTTACGAAGAGTTAAGATGACTTAAGAAGAGTTTCGAAGAGTTAAGATGACATACGAATTGTTAAGAAGAGTTAAGATGACTTAAGAATAGTTTAGAATAGTTAAAATGACTTAAGAATAGTTTAGAATAGTTAAAATGACTTAAGAATAGCTTAGAAGAGTTAAAGAGAGACTTTTGAAGAATAACAGAATAGCGATCATTACATTTTTTAGCGGCCTGCTGATATCAGTGGTTTCTTTTGCGCAGCAACGCTTCCCAAGACCTGATTTCGAATCAGATTATTTGGTCCCCTCTCCGCTTGCCCCGGAACCAAGGTGGGCTTCTATGGAGATCCTGGATGTGGTTATCTTATTGATTGTGCTGGTTCTGACTTCATGGCTGGCCATTAAGAAGCGTTCCCGCCGTGGTATCCTGTATTTATCCGTGTTCGCCTTAATTTATTTTGGATTTTACAGGAATGGGTGTATCTGTTCTATAGGCGGCATCCAGAATGTTACACTAACGCTGTTTAATCCGGCGTACGCCATATCGCTCACTGCCCTGTTATTTTTTGTACTACCCTTGATATTTGCGCTTTTCATGGGTCGTGTATTTTGTGCTTCTGCCTGTCCACTTGGAGCTATTCAGGAACTGGTGATCCTCAAACCCATCTCCATTCCCTCGCCTGTTCGTAAGGTATTGGGACTGATCCCATACCTCTACCTGGGGCTTTCTATACTTTATGCCGCCACCAATACAGATTTTATTATTTGCCGTTACGATCCGTTTATAGGTATTTTCAGGATGGATGCTTCTTTTGAAATGCTCATTCTGGGAGGTAGTTTCCTGCTCCTCGGGATGTTTGTCGCCAGGCCTTATTGTCGCTTTCTATGCCCTTATGGGGTCCTGCTGAACTGGATGTCAAGTTTTTCGAAATGGCATTTGAGCATTACACCTTCAGAATGTGTGGATTGTAAATTATGTGCCCATTCCTGCCCGGTAGATGCCATTAACAAACCGGTTATTGAACCGGTATCAAATAGGAAGGATATTAATAAATTCATATTGTCGATATTAATTCTTCCTGTGCTGGTACTGATTGGCGGATATATTGGATCCAAATCTCATATATACTTATCCAGGGCTAATACAACGGTTAGCCTGGCTGAGTTAATGATTACCCAACCTGAGCTAAAGAATGATCCTGACCATATTGATGTTCAGACTTTTCTGGCTTCCGGAAAGACTATGGAGACCTTATTGGAAGAAGCAGCAGTGATCCGGTCACAATTTTATTATGGCGGCTGGATTCTGGGGGGATTCCTGGGTCTGGCCTTTGGATTGATTTTTATGGGGAAAACAATATACAGGAACCGTAAAGACTATGAACCGGATAAAGGAAATTGTGTGAGTTGTGGAAGATGTATGGATTATTGCCCGGTTGGTAAACCTGATTTTGATGAAATAATGAAACAGATCAAGTGAATATTCAAGAAAAACAAAAGACAACATGGAGGATAGCTGTAATTGCCGGAATTTTCTCGGCTATTGTAAGTATCATCATGATCCTGAATTACTGGCAGCTCCAGCGATCGGAACCTTTGGAGAATGAACTGCTGGCAAATCTCGTGGAGCAGCTCAGGAAAGACACAAGTAATGAGGAACTCAAGGAGGACATCCGGCGACTTGATCTGATGGTGCGTAAAGCCTATTTTACCAAACAATGGCAAATAAGGGCAGGAGCCTTTATCTTGATTGGCGGCGTTGTCATCCTTGTTATATCTCTTAGAATGTATCAGTCTTATAGTGATAAACTGGAAGAGCCGGGAAGCGAGGATCGCCACCTGGGCAGGGAATTGATGGCTGCGCAGAAATGGATCATGTATTCAGTGATATCGATATTTGGGCTTGCGTTAATTGCTGCCTATCTGTCCAATGACAAGCTTGCTGAGCCATACAGTCTGGCTAGTCTTGAAGATACGGCTGAAGATCCGGAAGTAGAGGAAATAGCCATCAGGACCTCAGATGATGCTGAACAAATCACGACGGAATCGGAATCCATTGAAGAACCTAATGAAGCTAGGCCATTGACAGAACAGCAGGAGGAAGGATCAGAACAGGTAACAGGTGAAACTTCAGCAGCTGAATCTGAGCAAGAACCCGAAACAGTACCCGAAACAGCAATTGCTGAAAGCAAAACGGGATCCTTGAATTATAGTAAGCAGTTTCCTTCTTTCAGAGGACCTTACGGTCTCGGACTTTCTAATCATAAGAATATACCGGTAGATTGGGATGGTGCCACCGGGAGAAATATCCTGTGGAAAGCTGAAATCCCATTGCACGGGTATAACTCACCGGCGATCTGGGGAGACAGACTTTTTCTGACCGGGGCTGACGCTACCTCTCAGTTTATTTATTGTTATAACCGGAACAATGGAGAGGTGATATGGGAACACCCTGTTAATGATGTGGCGAGGAATACGAGCGAGGTCCCAAGGGTTACGGATGATACTGGTTATGCGGCACCTACTGTTGCGACAGATGGAGTTAATGTTTGTGCTATTTATGCGACAGGTGATGTTGTATGTGTGGATAGGGAAGGAAAAAGAAAATGGGCAAGGAATCTGGGCATGCCGGACAATCACTATGGACATTCATCTTCATTGTTGATATATAAAGGAATATTGCTTATACAGTTTGATACCAATAAACAGGGCAAAGTGCTTGGCCTGGATGTATCAACCGGGGAAACAAAGTGGGAAACGCCAAGAAATTCGAAAATATCCTGGGCTTCACCAATATTAGCCGACATGGGAGGTCGTACTGAACTAATCTTATCAACAAGTCCTCAGGTAGCGGGATATAATCCGCTGACGGGTGAGGAATTGTGGTCTATCGATTGCCTGATGGGAGAAGTAGGACCATCACCCGGATTTTCGGAAGGGATAGTCTATGCCACCAATGAATATGCCGTGCTGGCAGCCATTAAGCCAGGACAACAGCCCGAGATACTATGGGAGACTAATGAGTATCTCCCGGAAGTGGCCAGTCCTGTAGTCGATGATGGCCTGTTATTTATTGGTACCAGCTATGGTGTGATCGTTTGCTATGATGCATCGAATGGAGAACTTCTCTGGGAATTTGAATGCGACGATGGCATTTATGCCTCCCCGATGATAGCTGACAACAAAGTGTTTTTCCTTGATATGGGGGGTAAAATGCATATTTTCAAAAAGGACAGGACCATGACACTGCTCGGAGAACCGGAATTAGGTGAAGGATCCGTCAGTACGCCGTCATTTTCTGATGGCAGAATATATATACGAGGGTACAATTTTCTGTATTGTATAGGAATCTAAATGGCAGAGTTAAATATAGATCAGGTAATTAAGGAAAAAGGCAGGGAGAAAAAGGCTGTAATACCTATTTTACAGGTAATACAGAATGAATTCAACTATTTACCGGAAGATATTCTTAAACAGGTATGCGAAACAACCGATATTACACCCGACCTGATCATGGGTGTAGCAAGTTTTTATACCCAGTTCAGGCTTGAACCGGCTGGTGAGCATATCATCAAAGTTTGTACAGGGACTGCCTGCCATGTTAAAGGGGCAGAATTGGTGTATGATGCTTTTGGGAGATCATTAGAACTCCCTGATGGGAAAAACACCGATGAAAAAGGGAAGTATTCGCTTGAAAAAGTAAATTGCCTTGGTTGTTGTACCCTGGCACCTGTGGTTCAGATCGATGCTACTACCTATGGGCATGTGGGGATTGAGGATGTGGACCAGGTCATCGGATCGTTTGAGCATGATCTGAACAATCCTTCCAGGAAAGCGGGAATTTCAGGAGATAGTTTGGATGGCCAGCAGGGTGAGATCCGGATCGGACTGGGATCATGCTGTGTGGCCAGTGGAAGTGAAGAAGTTAAAAAATCCCTGGAAAAAGCCGTTGTATCGAATGGTTTGAATGTAAACATGAAGAAGGTTGGTTGCGTTGGGATGTGTCACCAGGTACCGCTTCTTGAGATGATACCCAGCGGGAAAGAGCCAGTATTGTATGCTCACGTGAAACCAGGCGATGTAAATGCAATAATCAAAAAGCATTTTAAGCCAAAGGGATTCTGGGACCGGTTGAAATCTTCTTTATTTGAATTTGCAGAAGATATCCAGACCGACCATAACTGGGACGGAGTGGAGCGTTTTGAACTCAATGTCAGGGAAAAACAGGTATCTTCATTTCTCGGTCGACAAGTTCCCATAGCCACGGAACATAGAGGTGTTCTTGATCCTCTTGACATCGAAGAGTATCAGCAAAGTGGAGGATTCAGAGCTATGAAGATATGCCTGAATGAGCTGGATTCCGGTGAGGTGGTTCAACGTATAATCGATAGTGGTATCCGGGGGCGCGGCGGCGGCGGTTTCAGTACAGGTGAAAAATGGCGGATCGTGAGGGGTCAGGTCAGTGAAACTAAATATATAATATGTAATGGCGATGAAGGTGATCCTGGTGCTTTTATGGATAGAATGATACTGGAGTCATATCCTTATCGGGTAATTGAAGGAATGGTGATAGGTGCATATGCCACAGGAGCGACAGAGGGATATTTTTACATTAGGGCGGAATATCCTTTGGCTGTGCAGAGGATCCGGGAGGCCCTTAAAATATGCCGGGAAAGAGGGTATCTGGGCAAAAATATCCTGGGTACGGATTTTTCATTTGACATAAATATATTTGAAGGGGCTGGTGCATTTATATGCGGTGAAGAGACAGCACTTATCGCTTCTATCGAGGGAAATCGCGGTTTCCCAAAATTACGACCACCCTTCCCCGCAGAAAAGGGTTTATGGGGTAATCCCACACTGGTAAATAATACAGAAACCTTTGCCCAGATAGCCTATATTATAAAAAACGGCGTGTTTGAATTTACAAATCACGGGACACAGTTGTCTAAGGGTACCAAAGTCTTTGCGCTGGCAGGGAAGGTTAACCGGGGAGGATTGATAGAAGTACCCATGGGAATTACGATTCGCGAAATTGTGGAAGATATCGGCGGTGGTGTAGCAGGAGACAGGGAACTTAAAGCCGTTCAGATAGGAGGACCCTCAGGGGGGTGTATCCCGCACTGGTTGATGGATACTCCGGTGGATTTTGAATCTCTGGAAGAAGTGGGTGCCATGATGGGATCCGGAGGTCTTGTGGTCCTCGACGATACAGATTGTATGGTGGATATCGCCAGGTATTTCCTTTCCTTTACCCAAAGTGAATCCTGTGGAAAATGTACATTTTGTAGGGTGGGTACCAAGAGGATGCTTGATATTCTGAATAAAATATGTACTGGGAAAGGCTCGCCAAAAGATATAGAAGAACTTGAGAATTTATCAGGCTGGACAAAAAAAGGCAGCCTTTGCGGATTGGGAAAAACAGCACCGAATCCTGTATTGTCAACTTTAAGATACTTCAAGGATGAGTATGAAGCACATATACATGGGAAATGTCCTACAGGCAAGTGCAGGGACCTTGTAAAATATCATATTGAGGAAACCTGTATAGGATGTACTAAGTGTGCCCAGAACTGTCCTGTTGATGCGATTGCTTTTACACCTTATGAAGTGCATAGTATCGATCAGGAAAAATGCATAAAATGTGATGGATGCCGGCAGGTTTGTCCGGAAGACTGTGTAACGGTATCATAAATGATAATGATCAGTATAATTTTAAACGGAAAGAAAATTGAAGTATCCCCTGACACAACGGTTCTGGAGGTTGCCAGAGCTGAAGGGCTGGATATCCCAACTATGTGTCACCTTAAAGGGCATGATCATTTTCCGTCCTGTATGGTTTGTGTGGTAAAGGAAAACATTAGTCGAAAACTTATCCCATCCTGTACTACGCTTGTTCGAACGGGGATGGAGATAATTACCAATGATGAGGAAGTTCATGAAGCAAGGAAAACAGGCCTGGAGCTATTGCTGAGTGACCATGTGGGTGATTGTGAAGCGCCCTGTCAGACGAATTGTCCGGCCTATATGGATATTCCCTTGATGAACAGATTGCTTGCTGAAGGGAAACCACAGGAAGCGCTGGAAATAGTGAAAAGAGATATAGCCTTGCCTGCTGTATTGGGAAGAATATGCCCTGCGCCCTGTGAAAGAGCCTGCCATCGCCGGTCTGTTGATTCACCGGTTTCCATCTGTAAACTCAAGCAATATGCAGCAGATCATGATCTCGATCAAAAGGAACAGTTTATTCCTGATATGGCCGAATCAAATGGGAGGAAGATAGCCATCATAGGGACAGGCCCGGCGGGTTTGTCAGCTGCCTACTTTTTGCTGCAAAAAGGATATGCATGCGAACTCTTTGACAAGAACCCGGTTCCGGGCGGAGCACTTCGATATGCCATCCCTAATAAAAAGCTTCCAAAGGATGTATTGGATAAGGAGATTGAAGTTATTGCCAGGATGGGGGCAGTTTTTAAATTGAAAAAGCAAATTGGGAAAGATGCGCTGGAGGCTTTGAAAAAGAAATTTGATGCCGTGGTCATTGCCACCGGGGAGGATAATGCAGTATTTACAGGTCTGGATAAAAGATCAAACGCATTTGTTGCGGACAGAAATACGCACCAGACTGAAGATCCCGAGATTTTCGCTATTGGGAGTGCTGTAAAACCAGGCCGGGTCGCCATAAGGGCCGTAGCTCATGGTAAACAAGTTGCCCTATCCGTGGACCAGTATCTGAATAATAAACCGGTTATTGGAGAAAGGAGGATCTTTAACTCCAGGTTTGGAAGGTTATTGAACGGCGAATTGATGGAATACATGCTGGAAGCTGATCCCGTAAAACGGCACGAAAAAGAGGGAATAAAAGGATTCAGCTATGTGGAAATGCAAAAAGAAGCTGCAAGATGTATGCACTGTGATTGCCGTAAACAGCATAATTGTAAATTACGGGATTATTCTGATGAATATGGAGCTTTACAAAAAAGGTTTTTCCCAAGAGAAAGGAAAAGTGTCAGAAAGATCTTCAAGCATGAACCTATAGTGTATGAACCGGAAAAATGTATAAAATGTGGTATCTGTGTGCGCATTACCTCAGAGCATAAAGAAAAACTGGGACTTACCTTTATTGGCAAGGGATTTGATGTAGAAGTGGCAGTTCCATTTGATAATGAAACGGTTAATGCACTTGAGAAAACTGCCATACTTTGTGCCGAAAATTGCCCTACAGGTGCCTTAGCAAAAAAATGATGAGAATATATAAAACTATATCCTTTTACCTTATTATCATGCTCATTGCCAGCATTGATTTATTAGGACAACAAAACAATCAGTGGGAGATTTTCAGAGGCGATCCTTCCCTTTCCGGGTACACCCGGGCGCGTATACCGGAAAATCCCAAACTGCTCTGGAACTTTCAGACCGATGATGCGATTACGGCTGCACCTATCATTGCAGACGAGAAGATATTTGCAGGGAATACTGAAGGCATTCTATTTGCCCTCGATATGAAAGGCAACCTGCTCTGGCAGTTTGAGACGGACAATACCATTGAAGCGCCCGTTCTGTATTATGATGGCGTAATTTACTGCGGAAATTTAAGTGGTTATTTATACGCTTTGAATGCGGATACAGGCAGTCTCCTGTGGAAATATGAATCAGAAAACCAGATCTCGGGATCACCGAATCATTTTCAATATAAAAACAGGCACTATATCGTTGTAGGAAGTTATGATTTTTACCTTCATTGTGTCGATGCGAAGATAGGACAGGCAGTTTGGAAATATGAATCAGATAATTTTGTAAATGGAGCGGCAGCTATTGGAGTTGATGTGGCTCTATTTGGAGGATGTGATGGTTATCTGCATATGGTGGACCTGGGGACAGGCGAGAGCAGGAACAAGATTGAGGTAGCTACTTATGTTGCCGGATCTGTGGCTGTGTCTGATAATCTGGTGTATACGGGCGATTATGACGGACAGTTTACATGTATTGATATCGATAAAGGGCAGATCTTATGGAAGTGGCAGAATCCGGATAACAGTCTGCCCTTTATTGGTTCTCCTTCCATTTATAAGGATAAGGTTGTAATTGGTGGTGAGGATAAAAGATTGTATTGTTTTAATGGTATTGATGGTAAATTACTGTGGTCTTATAATGCCGGGGGAAGAATAGATGCCTCTCCTGTAATCATCCGTGATCAGGTGCTGACAGCTACCATGGATGGAATGCTTTATCTTGTTAATCTGGACGACGGTAAGGAGATGTGGTCCTATGAAATTGGAAGCGCCATCACACACAACCCTGCAGTCATCAACGGATACATCGTACTTGGAGCAAGGGATGGGAACATTTACTGCCTGGGAAAATGATTTCAGGATCACTCGCTTTATAGATTCATGAAATTGGTTTAATTTTAATGAATATCTTACGAATAACACACTGAAATAATGCAAGTAATTCACATCGTGCCGGGAACAGGCGGTAGTTTTTATTGCGGCAATTGTCTTCGTGACAGCACTTACGTACAGGCTTTGCGAAAGGAAGGAATCGATGCCTTAAAAATCCCCATGTACCTGCCTATTTTCTCAGATGAACATGATCTTTCAGATATCCCTGTATTTTATGGAGCCATAAGCCTTTATCTAAAGCACCAGTATCCAATACTTCGTAAGGCTCCTTCATGGTTTGACAGGATCCTGAATTCAGGGTTGGCACTTAAGTTTGCTGCGAAAATGTCTGGTTCAACCCGGGCCAAAGGCCTGGAAGATATGACCATCTCTATGCTGCTTGGCGAACAGGGAGGACAAAAGGAGGAACTGGATAAAATGGTCGATTGGATAGCGGAACACTGTAAGGCCGATGTTATCCATTTGTCCAATGCACTGCTGATAGGCCTTGCCAGGAAATTCCAGGAAAAACTGGATGTACTCGTCGTGTGTTCCCTCCAGGATGAAGATGTATGGGTAAACGCTATGGACGACCATTTCCGGAAGAAAACCTGGGAGCTGATGAGCGAAAGAGCGAAAGATGTAGATGCTTTTTTTGCAGTTAGTGATTTCTATGCAGGGGTAATGAAGGAACAGATGAACATTCCTTCTGAAAAATTATATTCTTCCTATATAAGTGTGGATCCGGAAGACTATTCCTATGTCAACAGTTCTGAGAAGGAGTTTACAATTGGGTATATTTCAAGGATGTGCGAAGAAAATGGGCTTGAAGTGCTGGTGGATGCTTTTATATTATTTAAGAAGAAACCCGGTAAAGAAAACGTCAAGTTGATTTTAACTGGGGGCTCTACAGGGGATGACCATGAATTCCTTAAAATGATCAAAAATAAAATATCAAAGGCGGGTATAACGGAGGAAGTGGTATTTCATAAAGATTTTGAAAATGAAGGGCGCCACGAGTTTTTCAGTAAAGTCTCCCTGATTTCCGTTCCTGTACTTGAGGGAGAAGCTTTTGGTATGTACCTGCTTGAGGCAATGGCCTCCGGGGTAGCGGTAGTACAACCGGCACTAGGGGCTTTCCCTGAGATCGTGGGTTTATCTGAAGGAGGCATTATATATCAGCCTAATAAACCTGAGGAACTGGCAAAAGCCCTGGATGACCTTCACCTGGATCCTGACAGATTATCCTCTATAAGCAAAAAAGCAAGGGATGGAATAATCCGGCATTTCAGTATTCACGACCAGGCATCCAGAATGATGAAGTTTTATAAGCAGATCAAAACAAATAAAAAGCAATAACATGCTACTAAGTGTAAAGGATATCCGAAAAACCTTTAGATCCGAAAGCGCTTTAGAGCCCAGGATTGTCCTGGATGGTGTAGACCTCGATTTGGAAAAAGGAGAGGCCATATCTATCCTGGGTCCAAGCGGTTCAGGCAAGTCCACATTAATGAATATCATTGGCGCGCTGGATAAACCTGATCGGGGAGAAGTCATCTTTAACGGGCAATCACTGAGCTCTAAGACAGAAGCTGAATTAACTTCCTTTCGCAACAGGGAAATAGGCTTTGTTTTTCAAATGCATCATCTTCTGCCACAGTGCAGCGTTTTTGAAAACGTCCTGATCCCTGCTGTTCCGGTAAAAGATAATGAGTTTAAAAGATCAAGAATGACATTTGCTGAAGATCTTCTCAAAACCACAGGTCTCTGGGAACATAAAGACCAGAAGCCCGGCGTATTATCCGGGGGAGAATGTCAGCGTGTGGCACTGGTCAGGGCTATGATCAATCAACCTAAATTAATACTGGCGGATGAACCAACAGGGTCACTGGATGAGGATAATGCCCTTTCGATGATCACTTTGTTGCTGGATCTGAATAAACAGTTCGAGATTTCCCTGATCGTAGTAACACATTCTCAGGAAATAGGGCGTAAAATGGAAAAACAATACAATTTAAGGAATGGAAAATTAAATCTGAAAACCTGAAAAAGTGTTGAGCAATTTTAAATTGATCCTGAGGTCCCTGATTCACTATAAGAGGGCCAATTTTACCATCATACTTGGTGTAGCCATAAGTGCTATGGTCTTGACTGGAACACTTATTGTAGGTGATTCTGTCGATCATAGTCTTGCGATGACCGCTGAATTACGTCTCGGAAATATTGGATATTCATTTTCAGGGATAGACCGGTATTTCAGGAAAGATCTGGCCGAAAATGTTAAGGATGAATTAAATATCCCTGTTGCCTCGATGATACAGGTAAAAGGTATTGCTTCAGCACAGGGCGGAGCTTTGAAGGTAAACAACATCGATGTTCAGGGTATCGATGATAATTTTCTGGGCATGGTCCCGGGAAATCAACTGGAAGAGATCCCGGGTAGAAATGAGGCATTCATCAGCCGGAACCTGGCCGACAGATTGGAGCTAAAGATTGATGATTCTTTTTTACTGCGCGTTGATAAAGTAAGCCTGATCCCGAAAAACGCTCCGTTTATATCGGATGATGAAAACCAGGTATCACTGCGCCTGACGGTGAGAAAAATCCTCGATAAAGAGAACCTCGGGCGGTTCAATCTGAAAACTTCACAGACAGCCCCCTTTAATGTATTCCTGTCTCTTGAATACCTGAATAACAGAATGGAGACGGAAGGTAAAGCGAACCGCCTGTTGATAAGTGATAAAGCCCGCACAAATGATGATCAACTGTTATCAGTGATTTCAGAAAACTGGCGACCGGAAGATTCAGGATTGAAAATAAGCCAGGCCGAAAATAAAATGGAATGGAATATTGAGTCTGATCGGGTATTTATTGATTCTGTTATTGTCAATGCAATATACGAATTCGAGGAGCAACCCGCCTTATTCTTAACCTATCTGGCCAATTCCATTGAAAAGAGTGACCGGGCAACACCATATTCCTTCGTTTCGGCAGGTCCCTTTTTTAATAATCCGGAAATTAATTCAAATGATATAATCATTAATGCATGGCTGGCTGAAGATCTTGGTGCAGGGGAAGGAGATAGTGTATTAATGAAATACTATTCCATCGGACCACTTAGACAACTGGTCGAAAACGAAAAATGGTTTATTGTTCAAAATATTGTTCCATTGTCTGACCAATATGCGGACAGGGAGCTGATGCCGACCCTGCCGGGATTATCTGATGCAGGAAGTTGCCGGGATTGGGAAGCAGGTATCCCTATTGATCTTGAAAAGATACGTGATAAGGATGAGGATTATTGGGACGTATGGAAAGGAACCCCGAAAGCGTTTTTACCCTATTCGGAAGGGAAAAAAATATGGGCGAATCGTTTTGGCGCCTGTACCTTGGTCAGACTGAATGCACAAGACTACGATGAAATGGAAATTTCAGAAAATATTCTTAAATACCACGGGCCGGCAGATCTGGGATTTCAGTTAAGAAATTTGAAGAAAATGGGACTGGAAGCCGCCAGTGGTGGGGTTGATTTTTCAGAGTTGTTTTTTGGTATGAGCTTTTTTCTTCTCATAGCCAGTTTAACACTGCTGGCGCTCTTATTCAATATACATCTGCAAAACAGGATGTCACAATATGGAACCCTTAAAGCATTAGGTTATTCAAATCGGCTGGTTCAAAAGCTAATCCTGACGGAAACCGCTATGGTGGTCTTCCTTGGTGTCTTATTGGGAAGTCTATTGGCAATCTGGTATAATCGCGTGATATTCAAAGCCCTGAATTCCGTATGGTCAGCCATTGTACGTACTTCGGTTCTGGCTGAAGATATCCGTTTTGCTACGATCCTCCTGGGTATAGTGATAAGCTTTCTGCTTGTTTTCATTACTGTATTCTTTAATATCAGGAAGAAGCTAAAGAATGAGACCGTCCATCTGCAACGGGGACAGGATAAAAGACGCGGAAAGTATTTTACCCCATTCCTGAAAGGATCAGCATGGATAAGCCTGATTATTTCTTGTGCTTTGATAATAAAGGAATTTCTAATATCAACAGGTTTGAATGCTGGGATGTTCTTTTTATCCGGCGGACTTTTACTCATTTCTTTTATTTTGTTTTCTGGAGGCATTTTATTTAAAGAAAATACAGGGTTGAACATGGAACTTTCAATGCCGGAATTAGCCTGGCGGAATCTTCAAAGAAACCGGGCCAGAAGTCTCCGGATAATAATCCTTTTTGCTCTGGGGACTTTTGTGATCGTATCCACTGGCCTGAACCGGAAGGATCTGTATTCTGACGCAATGAATAAATCTAGCGGAACAGGCGGATTCCTGTTCTATGGGGAAACCACCATGCCTGTTCTGCATGACTTGAATGATCCCTCGACAAAAATGGATCTGAGTATAAGCGAAGGGGTAAATTTTGTTCAGATGAGGAAAAGTGAAGGTGATGATGCGAGCTGCCTGAATCTGAACCGGATCTCTCAACCCCGGATCCTGGGTATTCCGCCTGATCAATTAATTGGGAGATTTTCATTTATTAAAGAATTAGAGGAATATGGTGCAACAGGAAACTGGCAGGCATTAAAATTTAAATTGCCGGGAGGTGTGGTTCCGGGCATTGCTGACCAGACGGTAATACAATGGGGGCTTGGGATGAAGGTAGGGGATACGCTGGTATACACCGATGAATATGGCAATGAAATGCTCGTAAAACTTATTGCTGGATTATCAAATTCAATTTTTCAGGGAAATATCCTGATCGATGAGGATATATTCCTCGAGCATTTTCCTTCGAGCAGTGGGATCCATGTTTTTCTCATAGATGCGGAAGGCGAGAATAAGGAAGAACTTGAGTCAGGGTTAATGAGATCTT
>JAHEGY010000124.1 GCA_024644875.1 Cyclobacteriaceae bacterium | reverse complement strand
TTGGCGAAAATATCATTTTCATCATATAATGGAGAATCCTGGATCGATTGACCATCGGTCATATAATAATCGTCGATCAGTTTTCGGGTATATTGCATAGAATTCCATCCTCCGCTGGTAATACCCGGAAAATTCTGAGGTGCATAATGGACCTGGAAGAAACTTCCTTCCCCGGCACCATCTCCAACTGCCTGGAAACTGAACATAATTTCCGGGCTGGCCTCATTTGTACCATTAAACAGACTTTCATAATCAGGATCCAATTGAACGGGTGCGCCTTCCATTTCAATGACATCACTCAGCATTTGTGCTGCCTCAGCGAACATACCTTCATATAGATAGTATCTACCCATATAGCCCATGGCGGTCTGTTTTGTAGGTCGGCCTATTTGTCCCCTGTTAGGCGTTGTTTCGAGATTGGCAGCCGCAAATTGCATGTCTTCCATAATGGCAGCAAATACTTCATCTTCAGGTGTTCTTCCCAACTCTGCCGCTTCTTCCGGGGATAATACACTGGTAACCAATGGGATATCGCCGTATACGTTCATCATATCCTGGTGGACAAATCCTCTCAGGAACCTCAATTCGGCTTCCCATTTTGTCGCATCTTCATCACTTAGACCTGGTATTCCTTCATCGATAATCTCGAGCATCTGATTTACCCTTGTCAATGCCTGATAACCGTAATCCCATTTCCAGGAAATAATACTTCCTGAAGTGGGGCTCATGGTACCGTCAGCAACAGCCGGGAAACCATATTCCCATGGGCAACAAATTAGTGCGTTGTCTGTAGCGCCATCAAAATGTGGCTGAATATGGATGAGAGATCCACCCCACCAATCTCCCTGAAAGGCATTATACACACCATTGATCCCATAGACCAATTCATCTTCATTATTGAAAAAGTTTTCAACACTACCAGACCCTGGATCCGATCGGTTTAGAAAATCATCATTACAGCTGATGGCCAGGGCCGTCATAAATACAATTATTAAACTTATCTTTTTCATATCTATTGATTAAGATTTTATAATTCGATTAAAACTTCAAATTAGCTCCCAATGAAACAACCCTGATATTCGGGAAGCCCGTAGCACCTCTGTCAGCACCAGCAGGTCTCTCAGGATCGAAATATGGGAAGTCAGTTACAGTGAAAAGGTTACTCCCGTTCAGGAACAGCCTTGCCTGTGTAAAGAAAACATTATTTACATTAAAATTGTAACCAATTTGCAAATTTTTAAGCCTGAAGTAACTCCTGTCATATACAAAGAATGAGTTGGTTATGGAGTTGCTTGGACCATTTGAGAAATAAAGTCTCGGCATGGATGCATCGGTGTTATCAGGGGTCCATCTGTCAACCCAATTATTAGGTAATCCTGCATTATTGAAAAATGGATCTGATAATTCCTCACTTCCATATCCATAGAAATCAGCTGCTCCCTGGAATATAGCTGCCAGGTCCAATCCTTTCCATCTAAAGTTAAAGTTAATACCATAGGTCCATACAGGATTTTCCCAACCCAGTACAACCCGGTCATCGGCATTGATTACCCCGTCACCGTTGGCATCCCTAAACCGAAGGTCGCCGGGCCCAAAATTTGAATTCAATCCGGAATGGTCAGGAGCATTCGTGACCTCTTCGTCTGATTGGAATATACCTTCAACTTCAAGTCCAAAGAAAGAGTTGATTGGAGCTCCCCGTGTCAGGATCCTCCTGCCAGAAATACGTCTGTCAACTTCACCACCCGGGATATTTGGATTTAGAGTAACTACCTCATTGGTGACATGAGAGACATTACCTCCTATTGAGTACTGGAAATTTCCAATTGATTGATCCCAGTTCAACATTAATTCCCAACCTTTATTTTCAACCGTTGCTGCATTGGATATTTGAGATGTAAATCCTGTAAGTGAAGAAATAGGTACAGCAAATAAAATATCCTCTGTGGTACGGATATAATAATCAGCCTCCAGGCTCAGGTGCTTAAATATTCCAATGTCAATTCCTATGTCAGTCATAGTAGATGTTTCCCATGTAAGATCTTCATTACCTAAGGTAGTTTGTCCGACACCTGGAACTACTGTACCACCGAAATTATAGGATTGGCTCAAGGAAAGTGCCCTTGCATAAGCGAAGTTTCCAATGTTCTGATTACCCAGCTGGCCCCAGGAAGCTCTCAACTTAAGAAAATCGACAACTCCCACATTAGAGAAGAAGTTTTCATTAGATAAGACCCAGCCCACTGAGAAGGAGGGGAATGTACCCCATTTGTCGTTTGCGAACCTGGAACTGCCATCGAAACGTACATTGGCTTCAAACAAGTACTTCTCTCTGAAATCATAATTGACCCTTCCAAAATAGGACCTCAGTCCCCATTCAGTTCTAGATCCATAATTTGTTGCTGTAGAGGCCAGGCCTACATCCAATACCTGAACTGCGTTAGAAAGATGGCCATTACGTGCCGCGCCAAACCAGCTTGAATTGTGCTCTTCCTGGTTGAAACCGGCAAGTATTTTAAGACCGTGCTGATCGTTGAATCTTTTGTCATATGTACCGGTCAACCATATGGTTGTATTGAGTGCCTCATAATTGTATCTTGAGGAACTGCGAATGGGATTTACTACTCTTTCCTCGCCGGTTATCCAGTCATAAACGAATTGTTGCGAGTTAAATGTTTCATTATTGATACTGTTAAAGTTTACGCCAATAGTACCATTGAATACCAATCCGGTAATAGGCTCGTACTCGAGATAAACATTTCCTAATACTGAATAAGTAACAGAATTAAATGAAAAGGCTTCAGATTCAACCAGTGGATTTCCACGGGAATTATTACCAAAATCAGGATTTTGAGCTGCATATCGGCCCTGGTCGTCATAGGGTGGTGACGTAGGCAAGGCCTGTATTGCATGGGTAAATAATGAATTAAGATTGCCAAGATCATCAAATGGAGAACTGCGATCGCCTCTTGTAAGAGACAGGCTTGTTCCCAGCTTGAATTTTTCACTGACTTTGGAATCCAAATTCAACCTGCTGTTCACCCTCTTGAAATTACTATTGATCATAACTCCGTCCTGGTCCAGGTAGCCCAATGAAAAGCGATAGTTGGTCGATCCCGAGCCTCCCGAAACTCCTATGGTATGTTGTTGGATTAATGCCGGATCAAATATAAGATCCAGCCAGTCGGTACTGATCTCATCCTTGTTCTCTTCAAATCCCTGGATTTGCTCATCAGAAAAATAAACGGGTTGATCAAAATTAGTTAATGCTTCATTTCTCAGCTCAGCGAACTGAACAGGGTCCGTAACCATTTCAGGCAGCAGTGTAGCTTCAGAGACCCCTACATATCCATCATACAGGAAGGTTGGTTTTTTATTCAGGTCCCCGCGTTTTGTGGTAATTAGTATAACACCATTTGCAGCCCTCGATCCATAAATAGCAGAAGAAGCCGCATCCTTTAACACTGTGATGGTTTTAATATCCTGAGGGTTGATGTTGTCTATAGGACCCTCAATACCATCAACCAGGATCAGAGGATTGGCATTGTTCAATGTTCCTACACCACGTATCCGGATCAAGACATTATCCCGGCCTGCTTGTCCTGAATTCTGATTGATAAATACCCCGGTGGTCGTACCCTGTAAAGCAGTGGATACACTGGTTATTGGTCTGTTTTCTATCATCTCAGCACTTACAGCCGAGACCGCCCCGGTCAGGTTAGCCTTACTCTGCGTACCGTAACCCACTACCACCACTTCAGATAAGGTAGAAATATCGGAATCAAGCAATACGTCAATGGTTTGCTGGCCGGCAATATCTATAATCTGTGTTTTATAACCGACATAGGAAAACATTAAGGAAGCATTCGCGGGAGCTACCAGTGTAAAATTACCATCCATGTCAGTAATCGATCCCTGGGTCGTCCCCTGTATCATAACGTTAACCCCAGGCAAGGTTTCCCCTGTTTCACTATCGGTAACTTTACCGGTAACGGTATCATCCTGGAGGGATTTAGCCTTTTTATTGCCCGCATTGGCCAAAGTAACTGTCACTAGCATGCATTGCACCAGTAATACTGTCAATGCCAGCTTTGACATTTTAATCATTTTTTCTAGTAGATAAATGAGCATAATTCATTTTGGTTTTAGTAAAAAATAGCTATCAGATTTTAATTTTTAAGTTTCTAATCAACATTAATACAGTTGAACAAAGTACATTTAATTTTTTAAATAAAATAAAAAAACTCGAAGTATTCAAATATTTTTTAAGTTAGGCATATAAAATACTGTATATCAATTAATTATTTTTTTTATGACATGTCCATCAAAACATTGAGGTATATGATTAAATATCAAAAAAAATATAATTTGCCTTGCTGACCGAATAAATATGTCTTTATTCAATTAAAGATCAGAAATTGATTCATATAAAAGATAAGGATTATTAACCAGTTCTAAGTGTATTTTAACCATATTAGTGTAGTATCAATGCAAAACAGGATATAATTGAGTAAAAAAATGTGTTTTATCAGTCTTCTCGCTAGCATTTTATAATCCTTCACTTATCTTATCCAAAGCCCTGCTTAGCCTTTTTTCTTTAAAAGTATTGTCTCCATCACCTTAGTATCAATATTCAAAATATCACCTGATAAAATTTCAGTTTCTCCCTTTCTTTCAACCAAGACATCTGATGAATTCCAGGGATTTACTATCTTCAGTACACGGCCTTTCTCACTGATGACTTTCACATAATCAACCTGTTTTTCTTTCAGTTCACTGCTGACAAGGAAGGCGCCATAGGCCCTTAAATGATAGAATCTGGCATTTTTACCTAAAGGCCAGGTGGGGAATAACCTGATTATCCCTTCATAACTTTGCATCAGCATCTCATTTATGCAGGAAGGGACCGCACTAAAAGTCTCAATGCCTCCACCCGCTTGTGTGATCCATAAGTTTGGCTGGAGCGACATATGGATTCTTGTTTTAAGTTGATACAAGAGCGTATCGGGATGAATACCCACTCTTGCGGCTCCTGTAAAAAACGTTTCAAAACCGTTGCCCATATTTGTCCAGTTAGCATCACCCATAGGTTCCTTTCCCCATAAGCTAATTTCATTTTTAAGGATGTTCATAAATTCAGGATCCCGAATTTCACCGAAAGCATCTGAAGGGAAGATCAATCCATGCATCATAACCCTGCCAAACCCTGGTAAAGTCCTTGATCCTGATCCATTACCTCCTTCACAAGCTTTTATTCGTATATTATTACCTGCATTTGTTGTTGGGATAGGGCTTAGATGGCTCAAAATATGGTCCCACCTTTCATGCATGTCTTTATCGACATCTAGGAACATACTTACATTTTTAATACCTCTGAAGAACATTCTAAGCATACCCAGGGTGACTGTTGGATTTATATCCCCATAGTTTTCCTTCCAGTTTTCTCCTTCCCAGGGACCTACCTCCCAGAAATTATCATTTTTACTGACATATCTGTCATCTTCAAATTCAAGATAATCTTCCCAGAATTTGGCAACTTCCTTTAGAAAAGGGTATACTCTGGAAGCATAGGTGCTGTCATAGGTTGAGTAAAAACGCATGAACATATTGGCAGTACAGAAGAGGTTATTGCTTTTCTGACCAAGAAACATGATCCCGCCTTCAATATTATTTTCATAGGTTCCATAATATTTCTTCATTGCCAGGCTGTCAAGAGGAAACCTGGAAGAGCAGAAACCCTTGGGGCCAATACCTACGGGATAATATACACCCCTCTTATTCAATAATGTACCGGCATGTGTTTTGGCATTATCCATATACTCCAGAATGGGGGTATCATAAGGTTCAGTTAATTCTATATGATTGGATGAATATGCTCCCCACCAGGGTGCCTGATGATTGTAGTTTAAGTGATAATCACCAGCCCAGTTGTAGAACGAAGCATCTTCAGTCAGGCTGTTTCCCCATAAACCGGGAGGGAATGCAGCATTCCTGCTGCATGAGGCCAGGAGATATTGCGATCCATAATAACATTGTTCCAGAAAATCATCACCAATATCTATCCATGATCTGGACCAGAAGTCTGACCACCACTGCTCATGCACTCCCCTTAAGCTGGAAAGGATTTTGTCATTCGTTTCAGATGTTATGTTCAGAACCTTCCTGAGATAATCAGTCGATTCGTGGTTCGTACGGAATCCAAGAATGACTTTAACAGGTATATCCGCTATTAAAAATGAGGATTGATTTTCTTTTGTAACCTTCATCGCAACAGCGATTTCAGTCGGCCACTCCAGTTCAGGTCCGGTAAAACCTCTGGTAATCCAGAATAGTCCATCTTCTGATCCTGATTTATTTACAGACTCATTTCCCGTCTGAGACCATAGATCCAGGTTTATTTTCACAGGAGAACCCTGGTTTTGAAATTCCACCACCACGATATTTTCAGAACTTGCCACCCATACCTTCAGGGTTAGATCTGAAGCTTTGTTTTTCATTTTCATCATGATGGTGGCGTCACTAAGTCTTTGTTCAGCATAAAATTCAGTGCCTTTCATGGAGGGGATGTTTATATTTAGCCCTCCAGGTAAAAACACACCACCATCCGGGTAACCCGGTTTAGATTTCCAGAAATCATTTTTGGAAAAATAGAAATTCAGTTCTTCATTATTGCCACCAATTACCAATCCTACATCACCATTGCCTGCAATGGGGCCGTCCGGAACTTTGTTAGTTGGCACATTTAATGGAGGATGGGTAAAAATGGCCTTGTATTTGTCTTTTCCAGTATTGATTTGATTTCGATCAATACAACTTATATTAAGGGCTAGTAATACTATAAAAAAAAGAAGTGTCCTTAGCCATGCCTGCCGTTTATATACTCTGAATCTTGTCCCGTGCTTAACAATCATGATTATAGATTTTAATTTGCTGAAAATTTGCAATATTAATAATGTACTTAATGGGTTAGAGTAATTTCAGTACCCCTTCCGGTTTATCCGTTTTTCTTATAAAAAACATTAATTCAATGAAGGGTAATGGTTAAAATATTTTACATCCAGGTACTCATCATCCCAGGAATTATAATTTCCCTCAAAGATCCATTTGACGGAAGAATAATTATCCAATATTTTTTCCAATTTCGTGCTATCTGTAAACTTTACCAATGCAGCATTTTCACTGATCAACTGTCCGAAGGCATCCTTTATGGTTGCTGACAAAAAGACCATGCTTGTCTTCATCAACATGTCATTTATGAGAATTTCATCTAATCCGGGGCCGGCATTCAGATAAGGCAGTGATGGTGCTATATACAAATTTTCACCCTCATAATTATTAATGATCTTTTGTACAATTGGTAATGACAACGATTTATGTATCGAAAGTCTCAAATGAACGGTAATGCCCATTGTATTAGCCAGATATCCAATTTCTCCTAATGATGAGGAAAACGAGGATATATATTGTTCTTTTGTAAAATTGTTTTCAACGAATCTGTGCGGGCTAAGGATCATATGCTTACTACCTAGGATTTCCATTTTTTCCATCACCTTTTTTATTGATTGGATACTTTTATTGTAGGCAAGCGAATCGTTATTCACCAGACGAAGGTCAGGGAAAAGATTTAATCCTGATGTAAAATCAACTATGATATCCAGTTTTTGACGGCTGATCCATTCGGCTTCCTTTCTTAAAGCCTCTACACTTCTTTCATTGAGGTAGCTCCAGTCCATTACGATGCCGCTGAAATGTTGAAAAAAAGTAGGTCGTGATAAAATGGCATGTTTTATCATTTCCTTATCCTTAAGTCTCAGGTATCGATCCTGGTTATTTTTTTTATGCTTATAATGGGGAATGGTTTCAATATTTTTTTCGTCAATTTCCACGATAAAAACCCGGACGCTTCCTCCGGCTATCGATTTTTTACTGTTCTTTCCAGGTTTCAGATCCTCAAATCCATCCGGAAAGTATCCTGTTTCACCTGTCTCCTTCTCATCCAGGATATTTTCCTTTAAGCTTATGATCTTCCCCGCTTGTGACTCTATTTTTAAAGGTTTTTCTTCCCAGGTATTGTTACATACCAGCAGGTTATATTTCCCGGTGGATTTTCGGTTTATTATGTAGCTTAGTTCTTCGCTTACGCTGAAAATTTTTTGGGCTTCAAATACATCATGGAGTATGATCTTTATATGATTAAGCAATGGGTAGGGATTCTTTAATTCTACATCTATCTCCGAGGTTACCGGAAGGTTAGTGGCTTTGTCAGAAATACCCATGTTGGACGTGAATACGATCAATTTTCCTCTGCCGATATTTATCCTGGCTGCCATAGGCATATCTTGCCATTTGGCCAGCACTTCGGCATCATCCGGTAATTGTAATGGACTGATGGTAAATGGCAGATCTTCTTTTACTGCTTTTCCATTTATAATTATTTCGCTGGCCGGATCAAGTTGAACCTGATTGCCTGTTGGTTTGATGCCCATCCATTCCCTTCCTGCATAAGGTATATTCGATGCCGTAAGGATCAGGCAACCCCCTGCCTCGACATAGGCTTCCATTTTATCTTTAAGTTCAATGGATTGATTCAGCGCTCCTGCTATAACGATAACAGGATATTGCTTCATGAGCCAAAGGGGACAATCACTGAATATACAGTCTACTACATCTCCATAGGGCGTTGGCACGTTAAACCCTGTTTCATCATGAAAATAGGATGAGTTCTGATATCCTGGATAGAACATATCCAGTATATTGTTTGTCAGGTAATCGCCTGGTTCATAGGGTAAATTTCCCCAGACTTTATAAATCTCCCTGGAATAAAGGTGCCGTGGGAAGGACCACCCGGAGAAGAAGTCAACCATCAGAGCAACCTGAATCATCATATTCCCGGGCTGGCCAAATTCCCTGAGCCATTTGTTGGCCTGTTGCTGGATAGAGCCGATGGACCCTAGTTCATCCCCATTTAGAAAACCGGATTCAAATCCTACCATCATGCTGTTATAGAAGATCTGGGAATAGAGAAGGCGCTTTAGCAGGCTCAGGCTGGTACCCTTCGTAGGGCCCCCGTTATATCTTTCATCCACTTTGTAGGATTTATAACCCCAACGGTTCCATACGGAAGAATTCCCAAACCACGGAACACCATACTGTTTGGAGGCTCCCCGGATAAAGGAGTAATATACCTGTGCATTGGGAAGTCCCTGGGCAGTTTCTGCACCGATAAAAGTATAAACCCCTTCTTTCAAAAAATAATGACCGAAATTCAGAGATACAAGTGTTGCCATCTTATTTCCAAGCGCATCACACAAGGCTTCGAAATGATTCTGAAAGTTAAAATACTGACTTTTGCGATCCACACCTGTCGGATAAAGTTGTTTTGCGAAACCGCCAATATATCGTCCATCCTGTTCCCCATTGTCCATGCCCAGCCAGTGATCTCCCAGTTCTGTTTCAAACAGTTCAAGTACATCTTTTGGGGGGTAGAACTGTTGCCAGTAACCACCGGGACCCGAGCCAGGAACATAACCCCACAGGTCGAACAGAAACAAATTTCTTTTTTTTATTTCTTGGACTATTGAATCTATATTTTCCAGGTACAGGGTTGTATAAGAAGGCCAGATCACCTTTCCAAGGTCATATTTTATGGTATAATCATCCAGTTTCTTTCTGAAATCACCTTCCAGGCTGCGCAAGGTTATGAATTGTGTCTTGTTATCGAATAATTCCCAATTCGGAGGTTTTACATGCTTCCGGCTGAAATCAGGATGTTCATGAGGATTAAAGGAACGGTCATAGATCCGGATCTTAAAAGCGTCGGATTGCGAATACAAGGGTATGACAGCCAAAAGAATAAAAAATGCAAGGCAAATGGTTCTAATAAAGAATATTTTCATATCAAGGTTATGTTGATTTATGGAAAGATAAAATTCTTGAATTTGAAAATTCAATCAACCCTATTGAATAAAAAAAAGTTGAGTCTATTTTGATAAATAATCAAAACAAAAAACTGATTCGTTCAATTTACAATATATCAGTTTAATTTTCAAGTTTAGGAGATTCATCATCTCGCATTATTCCACCCATGTTGGCAATAGAGGTATGTCATTAATTATACGTAGGGTAATGTGAATACGAATAACACAAATTTTTCCCAGGTTGTAAATTCAAAAGGCTCCTGTATTATAATAGTCTGGTTTACTTTTACATCAGATAATCTCTGGCTTGCTCCACTAGTCCATTTAACTATAATGGAATCGGCTGACTCGTATTCTTTCATTCCAAAATGTGCTATCTTACTATTTTGAGATTCGTGGCTGGATCCTCCATCAATTTCCCTTATCATCAATACATCTTCTGAATATACTTCTATCCTGGAACCAATACCATGTACATCAGACCGGCTACCCTCCAGTTTTATTTTCATCCAGTTTCCGGTTGCAGCATCATTTCTATATAGTCTTGAACTTAAATTTTCATAACCTTTAAAGCTTGGGGATACGGACGATTGATTGACTATAAACAAATCGAGATCTCCGTCATTGTCATAATCAAAAGTCACGGAACCTCTGCCGATATAGGTGTCGCTCAGGCCTGATTCATGGCCAAGCTGGGTAAATTTATAGTTATCATTTATTAAAAGCACATTGGGGATTGGCTTCTCATCAGGATTTAATGAACCATTGTTGATGAAGAGGTCAAGATCAGTATCGTTGTCAAAATCCAGGAAGTTAATACCCCAACTTATAGTGCTTACAGGCCGCCCGTCCTTATTGGTTAGGAACTTGATCGCAGCACCTAATTCCTGGCTCAGATCCAGAAAAGGTTTCCCAGGACCTTGATTGACTGCGAGGGGAGCATTTAAAATGTTTCCGAAAAAATAATCGAGCCAACCATCATTGTTATAATCCCCAACCGCTGTACCCATCGCAGACATGCCATAATCCATCCCCATCTGTTCACTGACATCTGTGAATTTCTTTCTGGGATATTCATTACGAAACAACCTGTTGGGCGTAAACTTATATCCAAAATCATTAATTACCAGAAGATCCAGGTCCCGGTCATTGTCATAATCGGTGAAAACCCCTCCAAATCCTAAGCCGATATAATGCAGGTTATAATCATAACTCTTTTCTTCAAAATACTTACCCTCTTTGTTTATATACAAAAGGTCCCATGCTGGTGGAGATTTGCTGGAAGTCATTCCGGTATACTGATCAAGGCGGCCTGAAAAGTTCTCAAAAAAGACACCTACAAATAAATCGGGATATCCATCCCGGTTGATGTCTCCAAAAGTAGCACCTGTTGAGAACTTCTTTATTTTGTCCAACCCGTAGGAAATAGTCTCATTACTGAAAGTCCCGTCACCCTTGTTGATATATAATAAATCAGGCGCTTCCATCTTGGTTCCACCGTTTTTAGAGGATATAGCGGTAATAAAGATATCCACATAACCATCCTTGTTCACATCGGCGGTTGTTACGCCCTGACTGACCATCGTATCCAGATCCTCAAATCCGGCTTCATCTATTATATTTGTAAAGGTCCCATCACCATTATTTTTGTACAGTGCATTTGAGCCTGCACCGCCCGCTATAAACAGATCCTCCTGTCCATCATTATTGTAATCCAGAACGGCTACACCTCCTCCGAATGTTCCCTGGAGGGGAATAAAAAAATGATCGATGCCCGATTCTTCAGTCACATCAACAAAATGATCCTGAGATTTCCCTGTCGAACATACGCCGATCAGTAATAATGATAATATCATCCTTAACATATAGTATCTATCTTTATATGATGTTGATCCTTTCTTTACATACAGGGAACATGGTCGGTTTCATCGAGCCTCATTAAATCAGCGCAATGCTACAATTTTTTTAAAAAGATTACAAATTACACATATCCATATCGATGTCATACCTTCAAACAAAGCGTATGTCTCAATTCTAATATAAATGTTACGAATCAATACCTATGAAGAGAGATATAGATAAAAGATGGATTCTGATTAGATCCTGTTTTTCGTAACATCAGGTCACAACGTAAATTAAAACTGTCTGAGGTATAGTATCACTCTTTGAGCCGGATGAATACCTGGCCGTTGGAATCTTTTCCTGTCGCCCCACGAACCTTTGCCTGCACGGTAAAGGCAGCCCCCGTTTCGTAGTCGTCGATTTCAAAGGTGTACATATTATTGCTGGAGTTTTCTCCACTATATCCGAAGTGATTGTCCTTTGCTATTTTCTTACCATTCTTTAGTATTTCAACCGATTCGATATCCAATCTGCTGGTTCCTTCAGTATACCAGAAAAATAATTCATAAACGCCATTTTGTGTTATCTTACCCGTCACATTCATTTCAATGGGGGAGTATTGTGAATTCTGAATCTGATCAGGCGTCCATTCACCGATCAAAGCACCATATTCCCTGAAACGATCATCCTCATCCGGAAAGAACAGAGGTAGTGAAAACTGCTTCCTGTTCACTTCGGTGATTGCCTGAAGATGAGACATCTCGGCCACAGTTACAGGTCCGGTGTATATGGGGGAGTATACATTAGGAAGGATGCCATTCGTGGTATAACGAATATTAGCGCCATGCACCATGGATTCTAGCGCAATTTCATAACCCCCATCGACTTTCTCCTTGCTTACCAGTTGAGGTAAGGGCACCCTGTACCCATAACCCGCCTGGTCAAAACGATTGTAATGTGTCTTAAGACGCCCCAGAAAATCTTTATAGTCCTTTAAGCTGATATCAGTCCAGCAAACCTCCGCAAGAGCTGTCAACCGGGGTAATGTCAGATAATCAATATATTTTTCAGACCGGTTCTCATTGATCAGGGCAATCTCCTGAAGGATGGTTCCCTGGATAAACTGGTCGGTCCACAAGGCTGCATGACCACCAAGAATCTGTGGCTTGTATCTTTCCTCTATCCCTTCGATCATAGGATTAAACGCATACACTTTCTCCAGGGAGATTGGGGGGAGCCAGGTGGCTGCTTTTACCTCACCGGGCAAATCACTTTCTGGCATATCGAAATAACAATGGGCAGTCAGAGCCATAACCATATCATGTCCATCCCTGGTACCGCTAATCCCTTTCTCAGGGTTGTGCCACACCATACCCACGACTTTTTCTTCTAATCCTCCCTCAATGATCTCGTCCCATCCAACAATGGTCTTGCCATGTTCTTTAAGTATATTCTGAACTCTTTTTGTAAAATACACCTGTAATTCCTTTTCACTCTTCAGGCCCAGGTCTTTCTTACGTTTCTGGCAGTGAGGACAGGCTTCCCACCGGTCATACCTTGCTTCATCGCCACCGATGTGGACATATTCCGAAGGAAACAATGCGGTGGCTTCCTCAAAAACATCTTCCAGAAATTCAAAGGTGGATTCCTTGCCTACACAATACAGTTCCCGGCTGATTGAATGTTGTTCCTGTACTTTCTGTGGTTCTTCAGTACATGATAGGTAGGGGTAGGCAGCTATAGCGGAAAGGGTGTGGGCCGGGATCTCTATTTCAGGTACCACTTCTACATTGCGAAGGGCAGCATATCCCACGATTTCCTTTATGTCTTCCTGGGTATAGTAGCCACCTGTCCTTTCATGTCCTTCTCCACGCCAGGCGCCTATTTCCGTTAGCCTTGGGTATTTTTTGATCTCCAGGCGCCAGCCTGAATCATCGATCAGATGCAAATGAAGAATGTTCATTTTGTACATGCTCATTTTGTCAATCAGTTGAAGGACATAATCCTTATCGAAGAAATAACGTCCGACATCCAGCATGACGCCACGCCAGGGATAGGATGGGGCATCATTAATTTCTACACCCGGAATGATCCAGGATATATCTTTCTGTCGCTGCTTGTTGTAGATCTCTACAGGCAGCAACTGCAGGAATGATTGAATGCCGTAAAATACACCCGCTGCACTTTTTCCGGTGATCTGAACGGATTCAGTGGTAACGGAGAGGCGGTAACCTTCATCATCCGTATCTATGTTATTATTGATTGA
>JAHEGY010000034.1 GCA_024644875.1 Cyclobacteriaceae bacterium | reverse complement strand
GCATCAACTTCCGATCTCCATTTTCTAAGTTGAGTATGTAGCGATTTAGCAATATCAGGTTCGGAAACAATCAAATTTTCTGTTTCCCCAATATCAGCATCTATGTTATAAAGTTCAAGGCCACTTCCCTCCCGGGAAGTGAAATTCAAGCTAAAAGGAAAAAATAAAAAGGGAAATAGCCAAGATTAATAAATTTAGAAAAATTTTTGGTTTTTGGGAGAATAAAAAATAAATCTTCACTAGAAAGATTAATCCGTTTTTTTAAATCGTTTTTAACTTCTATTACTTTATATAAAAGTTATTGAATTGGATATGTTTTCGATCGATAAATGGTACCCCGAAAAATATAGCATTATGTTGTATTTCTGATTATCCTTCATTTCCACTTAATTAGATTTTTTCTTAGCTTCAATTGATTTTTCAATCGGATATTTTTTATGTCACGAAGAAAGACCACAGCGGAGTTTATTCAGGAAGTACCGAAATCGATAATATCGAGAAGATGCTTTTATTGGAATTGGACTAAAATAATGATTAACTAAATATTAAATGACAAAACGAAAAAACACACTAAAAAGTAAAAAAACTTTTTTAAAAGAAATATGCTTAAATATTTCCGATTATCTTCAGTAGCGTAAATTTAAAAACATAATTCATATTTTAAAGTAAAATTTACATATGAAAAAATTATTGGTAATATCTGGCGGAACAAAAGGTATTGGAAGGGCAATTGTTGAAAATTTCGCACAGAAGGAGTTTGATATTATAACCTGTTCACGTAATCAGAAGGATATAGACAAACTGACCGAAGAGATCCTTTCACGGGGTGTATCCAATGAGATCAGGGGATATAAGGCCGATCTGAGAAACCGAAAGGAAGTAGATGGTTTTGTCGGGTTCATCAGTTCCTTCAACAGACCCGTTGATGTATTAATCAATAATACGGGGACTTTCCAGCCTGGTTCGATATCCACTGAATCGGAAGGGGTATTTGATCAAATGCTGGAAACGAATCTGCATAGTGCCTATCATCTGACGCGCGGACTTATAGGAGATATTATACAGCATAAAAAGGGACATATATTTAATATCTGTTCAACGGCAAGTATAATGCCTTACGTTAACGGAGGCTCATACTGTATCTCGAAATATGCGATGTACGGCATGACCCAGGTATTGAGGGAAGAAATGAAAGAACATAATGTAAGGGTTACGGCTGTCTTGCCTGGTGCAACATATACCTCAAGTTGGGAAGGTGCTGATTTGCCTCCTGAACGGCTTATGAAACCTGAAGATGTCGCATCGGCCGTCTGGAATGCTTACGAAATGTCATCCAGGACTGTTGTTGAGGAAATCATCCTTCGTCCACAGTTGGGCGATCTGACTTAAGATAAAAGTTGAGATCCATACAATATCAGGTAATTTTAATTGCAGGATACTGTTTATTTCCTGAAGTTTCGAAATCCGGGGTAATTCCGTCCAGTTGTCTGGTATTATTCCCTTGGCGATCGGCCTGGTTCGAAAAACATATTGCTACTGATTATATGTTTTCATAAGACAATAAGAGAAAGTATTTTTGGTTTAATCTCATTTCATAAACCTTGGAGACACCACCAGGTCCTTCTTGCCGGCTTCCCACAAATAAAACCCCTCTCCTGATTTCCTTCCAAGATGACCAGCCTGAACCATATTGGCAAGCAGGGGGCATGGTGCATATTTAGGATCTCCAAAACCATTGAACATTACCTGCAATATTGAGAGGCAGACATCCAGGCCAATATAATCGGCCAGTTGCAAAGGCCCCATTGGGTGCGCCATGCCAAGCTTCATTATGGTATCAATCTCTAATACACCTGCAACACCTTCCTGTAAGGCATAAATAGATTCATTTATCATGGGCATAAGTATACGGTTTGCAATGAACCCAGGATAGTCCTGAACCTCAACCGGGATTTTTTGTATTTTTCTGCATATATCCAGCACCATTTTTGTTGTCTCATCAGAGGTGTTATAACCTCTGATTACCTCAACCAGCTCCATCATGGGAACAGGATTCATAAAATGCATACCAATAACCTTATCAGGCCTGGCCGTATAGGATGCCAGTCGACTAATAGAAATGCTCGAAGTATTGCAAGCCAGGATAGATTCTTTCTTGGCGAATCTATCGACGTCTGTAAAAATCTTCTTTTTGATATCAACATTTTCAATAACGGCCTCAATGACAAGGTCTGCTGATTCAACACCCTTCTTCAGGTGTGTACCCGTTTCCAGGTTACCTAAAGCCCTTTTTTTATCCTCTTCGCTTATGGTTTCCTTTTTGATCTGGCGGTCCATATTGAGATTTATGGTGCTAAGGGCCTGATCCAGAGCTTGTTGGGATATGTCAATTAAATGTACACGGTATCCGTTTAGGCTGAATACATGGGCTATTCCATTACCCATAGTGCCGGATCCGATTATGGCAATTGTTTTCATGATTTTGCAGAAGTTCCATATAAAGGTGGAAAAATGGGGCCAATAATACAAATATTATAATGCAATCCATAAATACCCTGAATAATTGCAAAAAACAATAATAGGCTTTTAAATACCTTTAAGTTAAACATAAATAAACTTAAAAATCAAAAACAAAATAATAAAAAGGCATAAAATGACCCACAAAAGATACAAAATGCATAAAAAGAAAATTAATAATTTAAAATACTTTAAAAAAGACAATATAAAATATAAAAAATACAATAAAATTTATGTCCGATATTGATCATATTTAAAAATAAATTACGAAAAGTATAATAAAAACACATATTGAATGTGAAAAAATTAAATTGTAGTCGTTTTGGTGCCACATAAATATTAAAACTGTATAAAAAATGCAATATTTTTAAATTCTACTGGCCTTACATATTTTTGCCCCATCTGGATGACGATCCGGATCTGCAACTGAGTAATATTTGAAGTCTGGAATTTACTTCTTCTAGCAGAGATTCAAATGAGTACAATGGAATTTATGTTCAATTTAAAAACTATAAGTAATGGAAAAACTTTTTACCGAATTTCTTTCAATGCCCCTGATCACGGGTTTATTATCTGAGATGGGCACAACTGGTGTGAAAGCAGTGCAGGAGGTTACAAGTGTCTCACAGGATGAGGCAGCTGCGTCCATTAATGCTTTGTTCACAGCAAATAATATCTGGATGATGCTGGCCACAGCCCTCGTGTTTATAATGCATCTGGGTTTTGCTTCTGTTGAAGCTGGTTTTACTCAAGCAAAGAATACAGTAAATATCCTGTATAAGAATACATTGACGCTGGCGATCGGTCTGCTTTCCTATACCGTTATCGGATTCAGTTTGATGTATCCCGGGGAATTCAGCCTTGGATCATGGCTTGGATGGAGCGGATTAGGTTTGTCATTACCTGAAAACGGGCTTACTCCGGAATACGCAGATGCTGGCTATACCTATTGGACTGATTTTCTGTTCCAGGCTATGTTCGCAGCCACTGCAGCCACCATTGTCTCCGGTGCTGTTGCGGAAAGGATAAAGATCAGTGGTTACATGATTTTCACTCTATTTTATGTAGGACTGGTTTATCCGATTGTTGGTAGCTGGAAGTGGGGCGGTGGGTTCCTCGATGCAGCAGGATTTTATGATTTTGCAGGTTCCACCCTCGTGCATTCTGTTGGCGGATGGGCAGCCCTGGTCGGGATCTGGATCTTGGGTCCAAGGATTGGAAAATATGGAAATGGCAGGGTCAGTGACTTCCCGGGATCCTCGGTTCCCTTGGCCACAATTGGTGTCTTCTTGCTATGGCTCGGATGGTTTGGTTTCAACGGAGGTTCGGTTCTTTCTGCCGAGCCGGGTGCTACATCATTGGTACTGGTAACGACCAGCCTTGCAGCAGCAGCCGGAGCTATTGGTGGAACTATGGGTGGTTACATCATGTTCAAACGCCTCGATTTTGGAATGGTGCTGAATGGTATCCTGGCCGGACTGGTAGGTATAACCGCCGGGGCGGACAAGATGGGTCCCGGTGCGGCAATTCTGATTGGACTGATCGCAGGAATGCTGGTGGTATTCTCAGCCGTTATCCTGGATAAATTTAAACTGGACGATTGTGTAGGGGCTGTTTCTGTGCACCTGGTATGTGGTATATTCGGCACCCTGGCCGTTGGAATTTTTGGTGAAATGGCAGGATGGGGACAGTTCCTGATCCAGCTGAAAGGTGTGGCTTTCTATGCTGTCGCTTCATTTGGCTCAGCCTTCCTGATCTTTAAGATCATCGATATGACAATGGGGCTCAGGGTATCTCCCGAACATGAAAAAACAGGAATGGATAGTCATGAGCACGGTATACGTGGGTATACAATTACTTATGACGAGTAGAAATTAAACAGGTGCTGATCCGGGTTAGTATTTTACGATACCTTGCCCGGGCCAATACCGGTTCAATAAAAAAACTAAATATTTAACGAACTCAAAATAGAATAAAAATGAAAAAGAAATTAACCATATTATTATCATTATTATTGCTTGCTGCCGTTGTAATTGCGCAGGAAGACGATAAACCGGGATTGTCTATATCTGGGTCTGTGGACACCTATTATAAATACGATTTCTCGGGTTATGTCTCTGATGATGGTACATCGAATATCTTTACCAGTTTTGCTGATAACCAGAATTCAATATCTATCGGTATGCTGAATGTGGCCTTGTCACAGACGGTCGGCAAAGCCAGTTTTGTTGGAGAATTTTCCTTCGGACCGAGAAGTTTCAAATCTATACCTACCTTTCAGATTGATTCGGATGACGATATAAATGTAAACATCCAGAACCTGTATATCACGTATGCCTTCACGGAGAAGATTTCAATGACCGCCGGGTACATGGGTACTTTCGTAGGTTATGAAGTGATCTCTCCGGTTCCTAATTTTAATTATTCAACCTCGTATTTATTTTCTTTTGGCCCATTTCAGAATGCAGGTCTCAAGTTGGACTGGACTATTCTGGATAACCTCTCAGTCATGGTTGGATTATTTAATGACTGGAATGTTTACCAGGACTTTAATGGTGTTTCCGACTTCGGGGCACAGGTATACTGGGCGCCTGTCGAGGGATGGGACCTCTATGTAAACTTCCTAACAGGAAGTCCATCAGGTACTATTATTGACCTGACTTCCTCCTATCAGATCACGGATAAGTTCTTCCTGGGTCTGAATGCGGCTAATTACTCAGCCTCAGATAGCGATGCGGGTTACTTTGGTTTTGCCTTCTATCCTCAATATGCTTTCTCCGACTTGTTCTCGCTCGGATGGAGGCCTGAATATTTCAAAATTAAAAGCGGAGAATCCACGGTATCTGATGAAAATGTATTTGCTAACACTATTACAGGAAACTTCCAGATGGGCCCAATGCGGTTTCTGGCAGAGTGGAGATTGGATAGCGGATCGTCTGATTTCTTTGTAGATGGGGATGCTAATCCTGCTTCTTCGGCTTCACAAATTCTATTTGCAGCAATCTATGCTTTTTAAATGTATGGCTACATCAGGAAAAGGAAAGGCCTTCTCAAGGCCTTTCCTTATATTCCTGATTATGTCATTTTCGCATTATGGCGCCGGTCAGTCTATTGCATTGCCGGTAAGCGATGAGGGTATGGTGGAATACACCAGGTCGGTCGATATCGATTCAAGAACTTCCCTGACGCTCTGGGACAATGCAATGAAATACCTGAATACCCTTTCGGTTCCGGATCAACTTACGAAAGATGTGCAGGTCAATGAGAGCTTGACAACAATGTCCCATCAGTTGGGTTTTTATCTCATAGTAAAACCTGCACTTACCAAACAGGTGGATGGTGTGATGATGGCCGACATTAAAATCACTGTGAATGACTCAAAATATGAATACACGATCAACAACTTTAAATTCATAAAATATGAAAGGAACCGCTTTGGTTTGTTCGTTCCTAAAAGCTCAAAAAAATACCCTCTGGAAAAATATTATCCCGATAATAAGAAAAAAACGTGGATAACTCATTATGAGACAATTAACAGCAAAATTGAAAAATTAACGGCAGATTTAGAGGCAAAAATGGCAGAAATACGTAATAATTAAAAATAGTGCATAAAAAAAATGTCAAAAAATTTATATTTGTGTAAAAAGGTATATATTTGTCCAGCAATTTGATAGAGCATCTCAAAAATCAGCTATTATTTTATAATAATGACGGTAAAATGTTGAAAATATTGAATATTTGGCAACAAAATAAAGAATAAATTAATTATTTTATAACTAAGATTACTAAATAAACTATGGCACAAATTCGATTTAAATCTCTGGAGCAAGCGGGTAATCGCGTTTTCCCGGAGGTCGTAGCTCCATCGAATAAAATATCTGATTATTTTGGAGTGAATGCATTCGGGCTGGAGCGGATGAAGGAAACTTTATCTCCTGATGTATATAAGAAAGTCAACTATTATATTGACAAAGGGAAAAAGATAGATACCGAAACTGCTGATGCAGTTGCCGCGGCTGTGAAAACATGGGCAATGACAAAAGGGATCACCCATTACACACACTGGTTCCAACCACTCACCGGTGCTACCGCCGAGAAACATGATACTTTCTTTGATGGTAGCGAAAAAATTGAGAAGTTCAAGGGTAGTGCCCTGGTTCAGCAAGAGCCTGATGCTTCTTCCTTTCCCAGTGGCGGTATAAGAAGTACTTTTGAAGCCAGGGGTTATACGGCCTGGGATCCCAGTTCACCAATTTTTATCTGGGGCAATACATTATGTATACCTACTGTATTTATTTCTTATACGGGTGAAGCGCTTGACAATAAAACACCTTTATTAAAGGCATTGGAACTGGTTGATAAAGCAGCAACTGCCGTATGTAAATATTTTGACAGGGACGTTTCCAAAGTGAATGCCAGCCTGGGATGTGAACAGGAATATTTTGTAATCGATAAGGCCTTATATTACGCAAGACCTGACCTGGTAATGGGTGGCAGAACTGTCTTCGGTCATAACCCTGCACGAGGCCAGCAATTGGATGATCATTATTTCGGTTCTATTGCTCCCCGTATTTATAATTTTATGAGAGACTTTGAGATCGAATGCCATAAACTTGGAATTCCGGTTAGTACGCGTCATAATGAAGTTGCTCCGGGTCAATTTGAAGTAGCACCATTATTCGAAGAATTGAATGTCGCTGCTGATCATAATCAGCTTATGATGGATACAATGCAGAAGGTAGCTGAAAGGCATAGCCTGAGGGTGTTGTTCCATGAGAAGCCATTTGCCGGCCTGAATGGTACTGGTAAACATAATAACTGGTCACTGATCACAAATACAGGTGTGAACCTGTTCCAGCCAAGTAGCAGCGCAAGGGAAAACCTCCAATTCCTCGTGTTCTTTGTAAATACCATAAAGGCGGTTTACGAATATTCTGACTTACTTAGAGCCAGTGTTGCATCTGCAGGAAACGATTATCGACTGGGGGCCAATGAAGCACCACCAGCCATCATGTCTGTGTTTATTGGTTCACAACTTTCTACTGTTCTCGATGAACTGGACCATAGTGGCAACATTAAGATTAAGAAAGGTGATAATATGTATATGAAATTCGGTATCGAAAAAATCCCTGAAATAATATTGGATAATACCGATCGTAACCGGACATCACCATTTGCTTTTACTGGTAACAAATTTGAATTCAGGGCAGTAGGTGGGGAAGCCAATGTGGCAGCTCCGATGACTGTATTGAACCTGATTGTAGCTGAGCAGCTCAAGCAGTTTAAAAAAGATGTGGATGCCAGGATTGCTAAAGGTTCTGAAAAGAGGCTGGCTATAATCAGTGTTCTCAAGGATTATGTAAAATCTTCAAAAAAGATACGGTTTGAAGGAGACAATTACTCTGAGGCCTGGATAAAGGAAGCTGAGAAAAGAGGACTATCGAATATCACGAATACACCACGTTCATTAAAATCCTATCTCGATAAGAAAAACAAAGATGTTTTCGTGAAAAATGGTATCTTGAATGAAAGGGAACTGGAAGCCAGAAATGAAACAATGCTGGAAAACTATATAATGAAGATTCAGATCGAATCAAGGGTTATGGGTGACCTTGCATTAAATCATATTGTTCCAACCTCTGTTTCGTACCAGAATAAACTGATAGAAAATGCTAACGGTCTCAAAGGAATTGGTATTGACAGCGCAGCAGTCATTAAAACAATTACGGAGATCTCCAAGCATATTGAAGGAATCAAGGTTGGGGTCAATGAAATGATCGATGAAAGAAGAAGGATCAATAAAATTGAAGACACCTATGACAGAGCCATTGAATATTGCGATAACGTAAAAGAGAAGTATTTTGAGCGCATCCGATATCATGTTGATAAGCTTGAACTTTATGTTGATAATGATGATTGGCCACTCGTAAAATACAGAGAACTTCTGTTTATCAGATAAAAGAAGAGGCTGTCCCCCAAATGGGCAGTCTTTTTTTTTGGTAAAAAACAGGGCCGCCGTCTAGCGGCCTTTTACTGTTGTGCCAGACTGTAATTTGGGTTAATTTGTTTAGTTAAACTGAACATCTTGACCTTCGGAATGAGATAAAGGACGGTAAGATAGGTTATAACGAAGAGGGTAAATTTTAAGATGGCTTTGACGCAATATGTTTAAAATAATGTTATATTTCGAAGCCATATCGAACTTTTTAATGTACAGGTTGTACCCTTAGAATTGGCTGCAACTTTTATAAAATACTAAACATATGAAAAATTTACTTATTTTATCTTTTACGGCAATTTTTCTGATCAATTGTCAACCTTCTGATACTGAATCTGACTGGATCTCCATATTTGATGGTGAATCTATGGAGGGGTGGACAGCCAGTGAGAATGCCGATACCTGGTCAGTAGAAGACGGAAACCTGGTATGTGAGGGTGAGAGGTCTCATTTATTTTATACCGGTGAGGTAAATAAAGGGACATTCAGGAATTTTGAATTTAAAGCTGATGTTATGACGATGCCCGGCTCTAATTCCGGCATATACATTCATACTGAATTTCAGGAAGAAGGCTGGCCTTCAAAAGGATATGAAATCCAGGTCAATAATACCTTCGTAGGGAATCCAGAAGATCCTGAACTAAGGAAAACAGCTGGTTTATATGCTATAAGAGACAAATTCCTGACTACGGTGGAAGATAATCAATGGTTCACCATGCATATCTCGGTCAAAGGGAACCGGATCCAGATCAGTGTTAATGACCAGTTGGTTACGGATTATACAGAACCTGACAATCCATACCGTCCTGAGGGCATGAAGGATCGGATTTTGAGCGAAGGGACTTTTGCTTTGCAGGGACATGACCCGGGAAGCAGAGTACAATACAAAAACATTATGGTGAAAACCTTGCCTGATGATGCTGCTTTTGAATTTAAACAAAGACGCCTTGACCCGGACCTTGAAACGACCATAGCTAAACTTCATACCTCCGGATTTCCGATCATGGATCTCCACGTTCACCTGAAAGGCGACCTGACCATGGAAGAAGCTTTATCCCAGTCAAGGTATAAAGGTATAGATTATGGAATAGCTATAAATTGTGGTAAAGCTGAAAATTTTCCCATTAACAACGATCAGGAACTCCTCGACTATATAGCTACAGTTCAAAATGTTCCGGCTTTTAATGCCATGCAGGCAGAAGGACGCGAATGGGTGGATATTTTTTCAATGGAGGCTGTCAGCACATTTGATTATGTGTTTTCAGATGCCATGACTTTTGTAGATGCGGACGGAAGCCCCGTACAAATGTGGATGGCCGATCAGCTGGACCGCCTGGATTTTTCGGATCCTGAAGCATTTATGGATAAACTGGTGGATTATATAGTTACTATATTAAACGATGAACCGATAGATATATATGTCAATGCAACCTATCTGCCTGATCCCATTGTCGATCAATATGATGCATTGTGGACAGAACCACGCATGAGGAAGGTGATCCAGGCTGCTATTGATAATGATGTTGCCATTGAGATCAGTGCCCGTTTGAAAATGCCTAGTTACGCATTTGTGAAGCTTGGAAAGGAAATGGGCGTTAAATTTACATTTGGAACGAACAACATCGATTCTAAATTGGGTAACCTTACGTACTGCCTGAAAGCCATCGAAGAATGCGGACTTGAAAGAAGTGATATGTGGGTTCCCGGATGGTAGGGGCATTATAATCTGAAATGGAAAAATATAAAAAAAAACTCAGAAGTGAAGAATGGTTTGGGGATGATGATAAAATGGGTTTTGTTCATCGAAGCTGGCTACGTAATCAGGGCCATCCCGATCACTTGTTCCGTGGCAGGCCGGTAATAGGTATTTGCAATACATGGTCGGATCTTACCCCCTGTAATGCACACCTCAGGGATTTTGCGGATATCGTCAAACGGGGCGTCTATGAAGCAGGAGGTTTCCCACTCGAATTTCCCGTAATGTCCTTGGGTGAAACCATTATGAAACCATCTACCATGATGTGGCGTAACCTTGTCAGTATGGATGTAGAAGAGACCATCCGGGCAAATCCCCTGGATGGTATAGTGCTCCTGACAGGATGTGATAAAACCACCCCTTCCACATTGATGGGTGCCTGTAGTGTAGATCTGCCTACCATCATCGTACCAGGAGGCCCCATGCTTAACGGGAAATGGCGCGGGATGGATGTAGGTTCGGGGACTTTCACATGGCAATTGGCCGACGCACTGAAAGAAGGCAAGATTACACAAGATGATTTAAGGGATGCTGAATCTTGTATGAGCCGTAGTGCAGGTCATTGTATGACAATGGGTACAGCATCATCGATGGCCAGTGTTGTGGAAACCCTGGGATTAACACTTCCAGGTGCTTCTTCGATTCCCGCTGTCGATTCTCGCAAAAAAGTGATGGCACACCTTTCAGGAAACAGAATTGTTGAAATGGTACATGAAGATCTGAAATTATCTGCCATTCTGACCAAGAAAGCTTTTGAAAATGCCATAAAAATAAATTCTGCAATCGGAGGGTCAACGAATATTATGATCCATCTCACGGCCATTGCCGGAAGGATAGGCGTGAAGCTTGATATAGGTGATTTTGATCGCTTAGCGAGTGAAATGCCATTGTTGGTGAATTTGATGCCAGCAGGGAAATATCTAATGGAAGATTTATATTATGCCGGAGGCTTACCTGTTGTTATCAAGGAGCTTTCTAAAGAGATCCATTCTGGTGCCCTTACTATAAATGGAAAGACTATTGGAGATAACTGCCAGGATGCGGTATGTTATAATAATGAAGTAATATCATCAGTTGATAAACCCTTTAAAAAAAAGGCTGGTATTGTTGTTCTCAAAGGCAACTTATGTGAAAATGGTGCAGTTATTAAACCCTCCGCCGCGACGGACCATTTAATGCAGCATACCGGCAGAGCTGTGGTATTTGAATCTATTGAGGATTATCACGAAAGGGTAGATGATCCCAAACTGGATATTGATGAAACCTGTGTAATGGTGCTTAAGGGGGTTGGCCCCGTGGGATACCCGGGAATGCCCGAAGTGGGTAACATGGAATTGCCACAGAAACTACTCAAGAAAGGCGTAAAGGATATGGTTCGGATATCTGATGGCAGAATGAGTGGAACGGCTTATGGAACTGTCGTTTTGCACATATCACCGGAATCTTCAATTGGGGGTACGCTGGCTCTGGTAAGGAATGGAGATTTGATAGAATTGAACGTTGGAAAGAAATCGTTAAATTTATTGATTTCTGAGGAAGAGCTGGAAAAAAGAAGAAAAGAGTGGACTGCTCCTGAAACAGCCTCAAATAGAGGTTATGTGAATTTATATGTCAATAACGTAGAACAGGCGGACAAAGGATGTGATTTTAAATTTTTGAAAGGGGGGTCAGGTCAGAAGGTATTAAGAGATCTTCATTAAATCACATTCATCATAAATCCCTGCCGGTTTCCTTGAGCCGAAGCTTTTTCGCTGTTATATATACCATTGAGTTGAATTCGTATACAAAAAATTAATTGGTATTTCTCTTATTGCAGGGATTCTTTAGAATGGGGAGGTTTTAAAATTCAAAAAAAAAGGAACTAAGATTGGCTCTTGGTTCCCTGTAAGTATAAGCTAGAGAATTTCAGGTATATCTTCTTATCTTTTAATGGGTTTTACCGGGTATTTCTTCATAAGTTCCTGTACAACACGGGGAATATTTCTTTCCCTTGATTTCGGATTATCATCGATTTCACCGGATACTACACCTTGCCACACCAGTTTTTTGGATTTTGTATCGAAAACATCGCACACAAGGGTTCCAACATAATAGTCATATTCATTATAAGTGGTATTGGAGGCCCCCATTCCCCAGCCCCAGCCAGCTCCATAGCCCCAGCCACCATAACCCATATGGGTTGTGTAAGCGGTGGCCCCGGTTTTCTGGTCCATTACAATAAAGAGTGAAACAGTTATATCTCCGCCTGCCTGTTTAAGTTCAATACCTCTGTTCATAAATTCAGTTGCAAAGGCACCTTCAATTCTCTGCTTGTCAAATTCATTCAGGATTTTATCGCTGTCCTTGGCCCAGCCATAATAACTTAATGTTTTATACTTTGTAAAATCAACGGTTTTATCATAATCCGCCCTGAATGTAGTGTCTGAACAGCTAGTCAGTATTGCCAGGGAGAATAAAATCGGAAATACATTCTTCATTATTTTAGAAATTAAATTGTGTCTAGAATTGTCGAGTCTAATTTAAGAATCGGTAAATATACATCATTTCTTATAACATATAATGACAAGTCTGTTTGTGAATAAAACAGAATATTCATTCGTGTCATAAAAAATTATCCCCCTGAAAAGCTGAATCTGGAGATTGATACAGGGAAAGACGATGTGGAATTACATAATGCGGAATTCTTAATCACTGACTACCTCGCACATATGGAACATCATTTAGAGCAGATCTTCGGATCCCTGGACTAAATAAACCTGTCTGGAGAGTCTTTTTTTGGCAGGTTAAATAGAATGATCATCCAGACCGCGACGGAAAAGATGAGGATTGACATTAGTAGATAAGGCTGGCTTGGACTAAGATCATAAATTCCCGGATCAACTATCCTGAATCTATTCATATCAATCGCTGTGTTCATCTTTGAGAAGAACTGAAATCTTACCGGCGCGACCATAAAATATATAAAAATCGAGGCAAGCAAGCCAATGATAATTTTAGGCATCCATCTTGTCAATGGTGATTGTACAGCATATTTTTTGCCCGTTGCATATATTCTATTCATGATATTGTCTTCCATATCTCCTTTGGGTTCAAGAAGAACAGATCTTTTTATTAGATCCTCAATATCTTTTTCCGGAATATTCTGTGTGTCTCTCATATCAACGATTTCATTTCAAATTTTAAAATGGAGAATAAACTGGCATAAACCTTTTGTCTCGCGCGGTATAATTTTACCTTAGTGCTTGACTGTGTCCAGCCGGTGATCTCACAAATTTCAGGAACGTTATTCCCTGATATATAATACAATGATAATACTAAGGCATCATCATCGGGTAATTTGCCCAGCGCCTGACGAACATATTTCTCTCTTTCTTCCTGCATGATCATGTTCCAGCCATCCAGGTTGATATTATTCTGCCTGTCATAAGTATCAATTTCATCATTTATCACTAAAGTACTTATGCGCTTCTTTTTGGCCCGGGTCAGAGATTGATTGTACACGATTTTCAGGAACCAGGAGGCAAATTTTGACTCTCCCTTAAACTGATGGATCTTTTTATAAGCCCTAAGGAAAGAATCCTGTACAACTTCTTCAGCATCCTCCGCATTTCTGAGAATCCTGAAAGCAATGGAGTAAGCCGGGGCCTTATACTCACGTATGATCAGGCGAAAAGCTTCCTCATTCCCGGTCTTGACCTGTTCTATTGTCTCTAACATTTTTGGATTTTCTCCTTTTGCCTCCATTATCTTAAATGACCATCCATGATTTAAAATGGTTACAATAAAAATAAGAAATAATAAATAGAATCCCTTTTTAATTTTTTTGTAACCTTTTTTCATATCGCTTTGTCATACGGTTGAAGAATCAAATTTTAAAATTTAAATATATAATTATGAATGATATTGCTCCTGCTCTTATGGGTATAGCCATGTTTGCAACCATTTTTGGAATTATTTATTTCTACTTGAGTTACAGGAATAAAGAACGGCTTGCGTTAATCGAATCCGGCGCGGATGCCGATTTGTTTTATTCCAAGAAAAAGAAAAAGTCAACCACACCGTTTACCTTGAGTATCGGTTTGGTAAGTATTGGTCTTGCAGTTGGAATTACACTGGGATTTATAATAGAGAAGGTCCTGATTGCAGTTGAGCAACCTGGGAATCCTCATGCCGAATACCCGCAGGTATATTTTGCCATGATATTTCTATTTGTTGGAATAGCATTGGTCAAAGCTTACCAGCTCAGCCGTAAGATCGAAAAAGAGGATAATGGGGAAGAAAAATAAGAAATAAATTGAATTTTAAAAGGGAAGGCCACAACCTTTCCTTTTTTAGTGTATATGATCTGCTGAGATCATTGTAAGTCCTTTATATCCAATCTAAACATTACCTTTCAAGGATCCTTCTGGTTTAGCTTCACTAAGCATCGTCCTCGCAATTCATGAAGCACTTTGCATCCAGCCCTATCGCATAATCAATTACATATATTGAGGGTATCCCGTCTTTTAGCTATCCGCCAGGTATATCAGGTAATTCATCACGGGTACTTTTTAAAATATAGATTCCTCCCAATTAAAAAGATTGAGTATCTTTCGAGAATTTTTATGTCTTCTGAAACATATTTCAAAGGCTTAGGTTAAAATTACCTGGATATGGCGGATTTAAAAAAGCATAATACCTTCTGCAGGATCTGTGAATCCCTTTGTGGACTGGAAGTTACCACGCAGGGGAATAAAGTAATTGAGATAAAACCTGATAGGGACCATGTCGCTTCGCAGGGATTTGCCTGCCCAAAAGGACTGAAACAGCACAGACTTTTTGATACTCCAGACCGGCTTAAGTACCCTATGAAAAAGGAAGCTGATGGTTGGAAAAGAATACCCTGGGAGCAGGCATTGAAAGAAATTGGCAGTAAGGTCAAGACATTAATTAAGGAAAATGATCCTGATGCGGTAGCCATGTATGTTGGAACAGCTGCTGGATTCGGGGTTTTGCACCCGGTTTTTGCCCAGGGATTTATGACAGGCCTTGGCTCCAGGAGTATGTTCGCTTCAGCTACGCAGGATTGCAGCAACAAATTTTCAGTGTCTCACCAGGTTTACGGTTTCCCGTTTACACAGCCATTTCCGGATATTTTAAATACCGGATGCCTGATCATCGTGGGTGCGAACCCCATGGTCAGTAAGTGGAGTTTTCTGCAGGTTCCCAACCCTTCCAAACATATAAAAGATATCCAGAACCGGGGAGGAAAGGTAATAGTGATCGATCCGAGAAAAACAGAAACGGCCAAGATCGCATCTGAACATCACTATATCAGGCCCAATACCGACGTTTTCTTTTATTTGTCCTTTCTCCAGGAAGTTATTGACCGGGATGGTATTGACCATCAGAGAGTAGCTGATTATAGCAAGGGATATGAAGAACTGATTCAACTGGCGAAGGAATGGCCTGCGGATAAGACGGAAGAAGTTACAGGAATATCAAAAGAAATATTAAAGGATCTGGTGAAGACCTACCTGGACAGCAATGGTGCCAGTCTTTACAGTTCCACTGGAGTGAATATGGGCACGAATGGCTCCCTGGCTTTCTGGATACAGGAATGCATTAATTTTATTACCGGGAATCTTGATAAAGAGGGTGGAACACTAGTGGGTCGGGGTGTGATCGATTTCCCTAAGTTCGGGGCAAAGAACGGTTTGTTGATGCGGCCTGACAGGTCAAGAATAGGTAATTTTCAAAGTGTTAATGATGCATTCCCTGGTGGAATTCTTGCTGATGAGATATTGACACCTGGGGAAAAACAGATCAAAGCGCTTTTTGTTACCGGTGGTAATCCCTTGATCACCATGGCCAACTCGAACAGGCTTAGAAAGGCCTTTGATAAGCTGGAATTGCTTGTTACCCTGGATATCCTACCTACTGAAACAGCCAGTATCGGAACATATATGCTGCCATGTACCACGCCGCTGGAACGTCCGGATCTTCCGTTTATCTTTCCATTAATGCTTGGATTGCAGACCAGGCCTTATTTGCAGGCAACAAAGCCGGTTGTTAAACCAGATGCTGAACAAAGGGATGAAGCCTCAATTTATTTAGATCTGGCCAAGACTTCCGGATTTCCCATATTTGGATCTAATGTAGCCCAGAAATTTTTTGAATTCCTGCAATGGGTAAATTCCCTGGGCAAAAGCAAGAAATATCAAAGATCCATACCACAAATATTCCTGCTGAATCTCTTATTAAGGATCACCCGGCAAAAGGGATTCAGACGTTTGTTGAATTTTAAGCATGGTATTCTGCGGCCTGCTCATACAGCCAGAGATTTCCTGGATAAGAGAATGGTTACTGATGATGGGTTGGTCAACCTTTCCCCTTCTAAGTTCATGGAACAGGCAAGGAAACTGGAAGATGATTTTATTTCCGAAATTAATAACAGAAACCGGTTTAAGTTAATTACCCGTAGAGCGGTAACGACACATAATTCCTGGACTCATAACTATGAGGAATTTGTCCAGGGTTCGCGACATACAAACTACCTATACATGAATTCCAGAGATGCCGTTGATCTCCATTTGACCGATGGTGATATGGTTGATGTGAGCACCGAAACAGCCACCGTAAGGTTGCCCTTGAGACTGGATGATGACCTGGGAATGAAGACAGTGGCCCTTCCCCATGGTTGGGGACACCAGGCTTCAGGTTTATCAGTAGCCGGAAAGACAAAGGGTGTCAATGTAAATATCCTGGCGGCTGACGGACCTGATAAGATCGAAAAAGTATCGGGCATGGTCCATCTCACCGGATTCAATGTAGATGTCAAGAAAAGTGAGGGTCCACAGCATCCTGAATCCTGGTCCGGGCTGAAAGAGGATGTATGGAACTCCTAAGACTTCCTGGATCTTTGCTGGAGAATTGGTGAATTATAATCCTGAATATAATATCAATAAAACTTTTGAAATAAAATTTTCGATTAGTGAAGATTTTTCTAATATTTGCCCTGAATTAAAATATTTTCAGGCGAGCATTTCCAGGTCCCGGATTTCATATCCCGGACCTTTATTTTTTAGTGACTCCTTATCAGGAACCTAAACTCCCTGAATTTTATTTTCTTAGGATATATCCACCATCAAATCCTTATTAATTATAAAAAAGCTAATAATACTTATCACTCAGTGATTAGCATTTACTGTATCGGCTCATCAATATTTGCCTATGAGCATTCCATCAAGAATCTCAAAACTAATCTTTCTTTTTACTAAGGTTAATGCCCGCTCCTAAGGATAACATTGCCAGGTTGCCCGAACTGATATGCATGTTTTCATATTCAAGACGTACATGAAGCATCCCCAGATTTACTCCAGCACCTACTCCCCATGCAAAAGAAGTCTCCCGCTCTGATTCATCGACCACCTTTACGCCACTAGTATCATATAATTCATTTTTAGTTCTTCCAAAGTAGGCACCTGCTTTACCAAAAATCTCAATAATGGCAATCTTAAATGTGCCGGTACCATAAATATCTCCACCTCGGCTTTTACTTTTTCCTGTCCCATTATCATTGGTGCTTTCAACCGTTCCAAAATCCCTGTATCCTCCTTCTACTCCAAGAAACTTCCAATTGGTTGCAGCAAATATCTTCCAGGCCAGGTTATTTTCATTGATCTTAAAATCTTCACCAGTGAGGTCCTGAATTTTTTTATTATTAAATCCGTTTCCTACAGATCCACCAATACGTCCAACTAATTGACCATTAGAGATGGAAGGATTAAATAACAAAAAAGCGATTAAAAGGGTTAAAACTTTGTAATAATTGAATTGGGATTTAAATACACGAAGATGATTTGTTTTGTTCATGGTTTTTGAGATTATAAGAATTGTGTTTTACAAAATAGAACTTTTTCTTTCCCCCAAAAAGATTAAGCAGTAAACTGCTTCTGATACTATAAAAGTAATATTTCCAGTTTAATTTCAAAAAACATTCCTTTGAATGTATCATTTGGATCTATCAAATTTTTTTTTACCATACTTTTAACTTGGGATCAAATATTTTGGTCGAATAATTACCCTGCCTTTTAAATTTGATTTCCAGACCGATGTCATCATGCTCAAATTGAAGTGTTTCTCCCGATTCATCATCCTCTCTTATCCTTCAATAGGTGTCCTTCGAAATGGGCTTATAAAAAATCATTGATTTTTCTGGGTTGACGTTTGGAAGCATAAAGAGCACTATCTTTTCCTGCCATTACCAACATATACTTCACTTACCCATGGTTATCTGTCATAATACCCGAAATAATCCTTCAAATCGAAATTCACGGGCGTTTCTTTTGAATGATCCTCAACCACAATCTTCGTAATATCTGGCAACTTTTCGAAATCTCTCTGATCATCCAGCCATACCTCAAACAGTTTGAATGCTTCTGTAAAACGCTTTTCAAAATTTTGTGCAATCCCCAGAAGTGCTAATAGGATTAATACTATGATAAAATTTATTTTTCTCATGTTATAGATTGATATTTTTAGTTACTGGCATAACAAAATAGCGTTCTAATATTCTAAATGGACATGTAAATATCAAGTGATTCAATCAATCGCTTTTAGTATCATAATATATCGATAATTGCGATTGGTAAGATTTCTAACTATACGATTGCTAAACGATTAACTTTAAAAGATCTGGTCTTTAATCCAGACCTTCAAAAGTTATACCTTTAACCAATCTCTTCAACATCAAATGGATAAATTTTAGTAAATTAACCGGTTAAAAATTTTAATTATACACTGATGATCTCCACTAAGGAACATTGCTGTGGTGCAGATATGTTTTTTGACGAAAAGAAGTCAAACAAAAAATATCGTGATTATTTAAAAAAAGGGCCTCCAAGGATTACCTTGGAAATTATAAATCAAATAAAAAGTCAAAAAATTCAAGGCAAATCATTACTTGATATAGGTGGTGGAATTGGTGCTTTACAATGGTGGTTTCTTGAAATGGATGGAGCTCGGACTATCTCAATTGATGCCTCTTCCAGTTATCTGCAACAATCTCAAGCTCATGCCAAAGAAAATAATTGGGATAGCAAAACTCAATTTATTTTTGGTGACTATATTGAAGAACATAAACGGGTAAATAATCCTGATTATATCACACTTGATAAGGTGGTTTGTTGTTATCCCGATTTCAAAGAAATTATTAAAATTAGTTGTACCAAAGCGAATAGCTGTATTACACTGAGTTATCCAATGGATGATGTGATATCAAAGATAATATTTGGAATGGCCATCTTATCCACTAAGCTTAAAAGGAATTTATTCAGACCTTATATACATCCCGTAAGGAAGATTCGTAAAACATTCGAGCATTGTGGTTATGAGAGAATTTCTCACAAGGCTGTATTTCCCTGGCATATAGAAACTTACCGTAAAATTATAGACAAAAAGGTTTATTTATAACTATACCAAAACCTTCAAAGTTTTTCCTTTTGTAAGAATATGCTCAGATTTTAGATTAATACAGATGATTCCTACAACTTCCAGAAATATAGGTTTTAATTCGTTAAATGTATTTTGCTTAGCTGAATTTGCTTTTTATTTCTAGTTTTCCCTATATTGTTAAGATATGTCTTATCAAAAGCACCGGTTAGCAGATACTTTGAAGTGGTATATTCTTTTACGAAGTAGAAAAGAAACATCCGACGCTTTCTCTTATAGGTTGTCAAGGTTTGTAAGCCAAAGGTTTGAAAGGTTAATAATTTAACCGATAATTATCAACTATTCCTCTAAAAATTCCTCTATGCTCTCTTCAAGTAACTGATTAAATGCATCAGGGTTATCCCACATAAGTAAATGCCCTACATCTTGTAGAATTTTCGCTCTGAAAGTTGGCGCATATTTCCGGAAGGCTTCTACCATTGTGGGCTTCAAATCTGAGTTTATTGCAATAATCGGAACATTTACAGTTCTAATAGAATTTCTGCATTTTTCATTTTGCCATTTAAAATTGCCGGCTAATGATTCTCTCCATCCAACGTGAGAGACCCCATCCAGCATTGCAACTATCCTCTGAAAAGCTGAATCAGTATTCCTGGTAAAAAAGCGCTTTTCAATTAGATTTTCTTTGGTATAGTTATTGACTAAATCCATCATCAGGCTATCAATATATTGGGCAGTTGACGCTGATATTGTAGTTTCTACGTCTTGCAAAGCATCCACCAATACAACACCAATGACATGATCCTGCAATTTATTGGAAGCTTCAATAACTATCGGACCTCCCAGCGAAAATCCTACTAAAACTACTTTCTTAAGATTAAGTTGTTGAATGATAGAGGATATGTCTTCTCCATATGATTCGATAGTCCATTCATTTCGATTATTACCCGATTTGCCAAATCCTGGAAGATCAACAGCTATAACCTGGTAATTCTCGGAAAAATATGAAATCTGATCATCCCATATATCCTTTGTGTTAGCCCACCCATGGACCAGGATAATTGTTATATCTCCTTTTCCTTTATTATCAAAACTTACTCGCACGCCGTCAAAAGAACTAATAGTGGTTACTGGTTCGCTTTTGCAGCTAATTATCCCAATTAGACATACGATAAATAAATATGATACTAGATGATTTAATTGTTTTTTGATAGTCATCCTTTCTTTAATATATTGAATTGTATTGTGCTTGTACAACATATGGGTTTATTCTTCTAATATAAGATCATTTATATTCATTCATATAACATAATTCATTTAATGCTAAAATGATTTCCAGGTGAGAATTTATTGTATTAAATTACTTATACATTTAAATTTTCAAACAACCATATACTAATTTGAAATGGATGTAAAGGAAGCTACAGAAAAAGCAGTTGAACATTTTAAAAAATTTTATCCTAATGTTGAAAAAGTTCAACTTGAGGAAGTTGAAATTACAGATGATGATAAGTACTGGAATATTGTTTTAAGCTTTGAAAACATGGAGACAACTCCATTAAGTTATCTTCAAATAGGACAACAAAGGACTTTTAAGGTATTCAAAATAGATGCTAATACGGGCAAGGTAAGATCAATGAAAATAAGAAATCTCAAATGACCAAATTCTATGCCTACTTTCGAAAGGAAACAAATTACTAATGTACTATGTGTGGAAAGAGAAAGTTTGAGTTTGGAACTGTAAAACTTCAAATGTCTCACTCTGAAATATTTATTGTATTGTATCTAAATTGTATGCCAGGCAATTGGATTAATTAATTTTAAGTGGAGATACTTTTTATTGGATGCCAGTTCAATAACCAGCTTATACTGAATCCCCAGATAAAATTGGATATATAGGTTTCGATAAAGTGGGCAAAGGAAACCTCGGCAGGGAAATATGGATTGGGTAAAAGATGCTGCGCATTCATCAGCGTAGCGAATAGCAACCCGATGATGACTCCCTTTCTAATATAACTTCCCTCAATCGAATAATATACCGGTAGTGCAAGAAGTACCCAGATCAATCCCCTCGGGATCTGGAAAAAATATAATCCTGACCTGAAATTCTCAATAAGCATCGCTCCAAATGGTTTTATCTCAGCTGAATCAGTATAAAACAACCTCACTGAATCGAATTGCCAGGCAATAAAATAACCGGCCAGATTGTATAACATGGGATATACAATAACAATCAATACGATAACCTTAATACCTGATTCCAGGGATAATAGTTTGTGCCAGTTTATTCCGGGAACTGCATAATCTCCCTTCAGTCTCATTTTACCGGTGCATCTGGCATTTTTAATCCCGAGGGGATAATGGATTCACTAATGGACATACTAATCCCCCATAGAAAGAACAGCGAAATGGTAGCAACGACTACACGCCAGCTGTGGTTAAAAAATGTCTTCATGATGCATTATTTGATTTTAAACTCCTATTATCAAAAAAAATATACAGAATGGGGAATTTCCATGCGTAAGTTGATTTAAAGAACGACTGAATCGTCGTCAAAAAACATCTGGATGCTCCTCAACAAATGAATTATTCGGTTTGAGGTTCCAGTTAATTGCCTTCATTGTCCTCCTTGGGGGTACTGCCTTCAGAATCGTCTTCCAGGCTGCTTTCTTCTTCATTGTCTTCAGCCTCTTCCTCATCATCAGTTTCCAGGTCCTCTTCTTCTTCAATGGTATAATCTATCGTCTCTTTAAGTTTTCCTCTTTTATTGAAAAACTGCCATTTCCCATCCATTTCACCGTTTTTATAGCGGCCTTTGGATTCAATTTCACCATTTGGATGGTAAAAAGTCCATTCTCCATGCCGGACATTGTCAATCAGCTGCCCCCGGAAAGATATATTCCCCTCTTCATCATAATACTCCCAGTTCCCGTTCATTTTGCCACCCACATAATCCACCTTTTCCTGAATGACCTTGTTGGGGTAATAGTCTATCCGGGTTCCGTTTCCATTAATGAGTTTGCCTGCTGTCAGCGTATCGTCTTTAAAATACACGTCTGTAACAATCAGCAGACGGCCATTTTTCCAGAATTCTTCCTGCTTCTGTGTGCCATCCTCCCAGAATATTCCCCATAAACCGTTTTCCTTACCCTCTACATAGGTGCCAATCGATTCAATACTGTCATTGTCATGATAAAAGAACCACTGGCCGGATTCCAATCCATTCTCGAAATTTCCTTCAGAAATGAGAAAACCATATTCGTTGAAATATTTCCATAAGCCCTCTTTCTTGTCATCAAGATAAGGCCCGGTAGCAAACAGAATCCCCGTATTATAATAATTATACCATATGCCAACCTTTTTATCCAGAACGTATTTACCGATTACACTAAGCTTCCCGTTATCATGATATTCCAGGTACTCTCCATTCCGGAATCCGTCCTCGAACGTCATCTCATTTTTTTTCCTGCTATTTGGATAAAAATATACCCACTTTTTTTGTGGAAGGCCTTGCAGGTATTGTTTCTCAGATTTTCGCTGGCCATTTTCGTAGAATTCTGTGACAGCGCCATTCAGTTCACCATCGAGGTATTCAGAGGATTTGCTTACATACCCGAAAGCATTGTATTCTTTCCATTGTCCATGCCGTTTTCCATTTTTATATTCACCCTCGGAAGTCGGATCACCAAAAATATCATATTCCTTGTAAGGCCCGTTCAATGTATCATTAACATATTCCGACTCTATAAAGGGTAGAGAAGTATCCTTGTAGTAATTCCAGGAACCATTCTTTAAGTTATTCTCATAGTATCCCTCACTTTTCAAAGCACCATTGTTGTATCTTTCCTCCCACCTTCCGGTCTTTATACTGTCAGACTCTATGAACCCGGAAATATATAGGCTCCCGTCAGAATAATACTGTTTATATGTTCCATTAACATGGCCATTCTCGTACTCGAGCTCAAGAAGTTTGACCTCGCTGGGGGTATATAGTTCCCATAAACCATCCCTTTGGTTATTGGTAAAATTTCCAATTTCAGTCAGTTTAGTGTTTTTATTATAAATTACCCATTTCCCTTCTTTTTTTTGATTAATTACCAGGCCCTTGCCCACCATGGTACTATCTTTAAAATAAAGGGTCTGTTCTTCCTGTGAATAAAGTCCTATAGCATAGAGACTAAGAAAGATAATTAGCAGTGATGATCTCAATTTTCTCAAATCTTTTCTTTCGGCTAATTCCTAAGTTATTAAATTATGAATTAAATAGTTAAATTTAGTAAGCATAAGTGCCATCAACGTGAATTTCTCTATTAAAATCACTAATATTGATGTCTGTTTTTAAGTATTTATCAGCAAAAACCATGCTTACTCGAATCTAACTACTGGGTTATGGGCGAAATAAATGTAAAATCTGTAGTAAAGCAAAAAGACCTGAATGAATTTACCAGGTTATTGCTTCAGGACGTTAAGGCGCTCGACCGGATGCTGAATGAGGGATATTTTGAGGAAAGTAAGGTAAAGATCGGTGCCGAACAGGAAATCTGTCTGATCGATGAGCATTATAAACCGGCGCCTCAGGTAATGGAGATCCTCGATAACCTGAATAAGGATTTCTTCACTACAGAACTGGCAAAATTCAATATTGAGGCCAACCTGACACCACACTTTTTTGAAAAAAATTGTTTTTCAAAACTGGAATCCGAAATTCTTCATTTGCTTAAGGAACTTGGAAACGAAGCGGCCCGGATAGGTGTTGATTATGCTGTAACAGGAATTCTGCCAACTATAAGGAAATTCGATCTGGGCCTTGATAACCTGACACCTCTAAAACGGTATAATGTTCTTATTACTGCACTGAATCGCTTAAGAGGTAAAGTATATGAGCTTAGGGTAAGAGGAATCGATGAACTGCTCATAAAACATGACTCTGCAATGCTTGAAGCTTGCAATACGAGTTTTCAGGTCCACTTGCAGGTTAATCCGGGTGATTTTGTCGAACAATACAACAATGCCCAGGTATTGACAGCCCCTGTATTGGCCCTGGCTTCCAACTCCCCAATGTTGTTCGGAAAAAGACTCTGGCGGGAAACAAGGGTTGCTCTCTTTCAGCAATCAATCGATACAAGAGTTACCGGCGAGCATCTGCGTGACCGTAGTCCCCGTGTGATCTTCGGGACCAAATGGCTGGAGAATTCAATATTAAACCTGTATAAGGAAGACATCATGCGTTTCCGGATCATGCTGATGACCGGGCAGGAAGATGATGCAATGGTATCCCTCGACAAAGGGGAGATTCCCAAGTTAAGAGCCCTTACCATACATAATTCTACAGTTTATAGATGGAACAGGCCTTGTTATGGAATCGGAGATGATGGTAAGCCTCATCTTAGAATAGAGAACCGGGCTTTACCTTCCGGTCCGACAGTTGTTGATGAAGTAGCCAATGCAGCTTTCTGGCTGGGCCTTATGGTTGGATTTGGAAGGGAGTATAAAGACATAACCAAATTGATGGATTTCGATGATGCTAAATCCAATTTCTTTGCTGCTGCCAGGGAGGGTATGGAAACGGAGCTTTCCTGGATTAATGATTTAAAAATATCGGTAGCAGAGCTGATTAAAAAGGAATTACTGCCACTGGCTAAACAAGGCCTGAAAGATCAAAATATCGATAAAAAAGATATTGATAGATATTTATCGGTAATAGAAGAACGGAATGAGTCACGACAAAATGGATCAACCTGGATCCTGAATTCTTTTTCCAAACTATCAAAGGAGGCGAACCGTGAAGAAATCTCCATTGCAATAACCTCCGCAATGGTCCGTAACCAGAAAGAAGAAAGACCTGTCCATACATGGGACCTGGCTGGAATTGACGATATTGGGGATTGGAAGCCGACACATCTGATCGTCGAAGAATTCATGGATACTGACCTGTTTACTGTGCATCAGGATGATATTGTTGAGCTGGTGGCTGATATGATGGACTGGCAGAAGTTGAGATACGTGCTGGTGGAGGATGGAAGAGGGAAACTTACGGGCCTGGTTTCTTCAGGCCTTATGTTGAGGCATTTCAGGAATAAGGAAAAAGGAAACAGTAAGGCTAGTATTGTAAAGGATATTATGGTAACGGACCCGATATCTATAGGGCCTGATGCCAGTATTAAAAAGGCTATGGAAATAATGAAATCCAAAAAAATAGGATGCCTGCCGGTCATTAAAAATGAAAAGCTGGTGGGAGTGATCACGGAACATAATTTCAGAAGGATCTCTGCGACACTATTAAATATATTAATCAATAAAGATCAAGCACTGTAAGAGAATATGAGCAGGATAATTGGGGAGCTAGGAGGCACGAAGAAAGGACCATTAATTATCCTGATAGGTGGATTACATGGTAATGAACTAACGGGTATTAAAGCCATTGAAAGGGTCTTTAATAAGATAAACGAGGATAATCTTGAGATTTCTGGTAAAATTGTTGGCCTGGAGGGGAACAGAAAGGCCATTGAAAAGAAAGAACGATTCATAGACTATGATCTGAACCGGTGCTGGACAGATGAGCATATTCAACATTTAGCCGAATCACACCATATTTTCGCTGAAGATGATGAAGTCCTGGAACTGAATAGGATTTTTGAGGAATTATCATCTATTGAATCCACGAAAAAGGTCTGTGTCGACCTCCATACTACCTCATCGGATAATGGTAATTTTATTGTCGTCCCTGAGATCACATCAGACGATCCGGTGATCAATGCACTAAAACTGCCACTAATCCTGGATCTGGAGAAACATATTAAAGGAACTTTGTTGAAATACCTTACCCAAAAAGGCTACCTGGCATTTGCTTTTGAAGGAGGTTTGATCGGAAGTGAAGTTGCAGTAGAGCTTCATACGGCAGGAATATGGGAAATACTACTCGCTTCCGGAGCAGTATCACCGGATCATGTAAATGGTATAATGCAGATCGGGACACTGCTTCAGACCTTTGCCGCTGAATTGCCACACAAGTTGAGGGTCCGCCATCACTACTGGATCACAGAGGAAGATAATTTCCGCATGAAACCTGGCTATTTGAATTTTCAGAAAGTGAAAACCGGAGAAGTGATTGCCCATGACAGGAATGGACCAATACAGATCCCAATGGACGGGATGATATTTATGCCACTCTACCAGCGATCGGGAAATGATGGTTTTTTCGTGGTTGAGGAATTAGATCCCCTGAGGCGTATTAATCTTTCAGTAGAATCTTCCCACTTTGATAAAACTAGTAATCAGACATCCTGGAAAAGGTAAACGTTGTTCTATTTAATTGCTTTATCATTGGGAAAATTATATCAAGCAATTTAATATTGCTTAACCTGTGCGAATTCTTCATCTGAATTTCCATTAACATATAATTATGGTCTATAAACCGGAAGATATTCTAAAACGTCTTAAAGAAAATGAATACGCACCCATATATTTTCTTTCGGGGACAGAGGTGTTTTATATTGATGAGATCACAGAATTCATTGAGGAAAATGCACTTCCGGAGGCACAAAAAGGATTTAACCAGATCATATTGTATGGAAAGGATGTTACAATACAGGATATAATCAATAATGCTAAAAGGTTCCCCATGATGTCTGACAGACAGGTGGTAATCATCAAAGAAGCTCAGGATATTCAGGATTTTAATCTTCAGGCAGGACAGGAAGTATTAATGAACTATTTCCAAAATCCATTGCCTTCCACTATCCTTGTTTTTGCCTATAAGAATAAAAGTCTGGATAAAAGGAAAACTTTCTTTAAAAACCTTCAACAGCATGCCATAGTTGTTGAGTCAAAGAAACTCTATGATAGCCAGATCCCTGACTGGGTTCTGCAATACATCTCCGGTAAAGGTCATGATATAGATTTAAATGCAGCTCAGATTCTTGTGGATTATATTGGGAATGACCTCGAGAGACTATCCAATGAGATAAACAAGATCCTGATCAACTATAGTGAGAAAACCCTCATCACCCCTGGTATTGTTCAGAAATATGTGGGCATAAGTAAAGATTATAATGCTTTTGAACTGCAGCGTGCCATAGCAGTTAGAGACATCATCAAAGCAAACCGGATCGTTAATTATTTCAGCGCCAATACCCGGACTAATCCGATCATACCGGTAATTGCTTTAATTTTTAATCTGTTTTCTAAACTTCTGATTATTCATCAGTCACCGGATAAGAACCGGAATAAACTGGCCCAGTTAACAGGAGTCAACCCCTATTTTATCAATGAATATATTCATGCGAGCCATAATTATCCAATGGGTAAAGTAATCCAAAATATTCATTATATTCGTGAAGCAGATCTCAGAAGTAAAGGTGTTGGGGTTGGGAGCATAAAAGAAGGTGAGATCTTAAAGGAGCTGGTATACAAACTTTTACATTGAAATTACTTTTTGGTTCGATTTTAGCTATAAGGATTCTTACAGGATTTCAAATAAAAACTATTGATTTTCGTTAAAGGTGCATATAGACGGTTATTTAATTACATGTTAAAGAGGTTTGCCTTCCTTTTTCTGCTGGTCATGCTATATCTCCCTCTTCTCGGGCAGAATACGATCGATAGGAACAGTTCTCTCAACATATTTAATAAGGGAATTAAACTTCTCGAGAGCAATAATTATGCTGCTGCAAGAAGCAGCTTTGAACAGTATATAAAAACTGAACCTAGTTCAGAAATGATGGCGGAGGCCAAATATTATCAGGCCTATTGTGCCATGATGCTATTCAATGATGATGCAGAATATCTATTTGAGAATTTTGTGGAGGAGTATCCCTCAAATTCGAAGTCAATGATGGCATACTTTGAACTCGGAAACTATTATTACAGGAATAATAAATTCAAGGAAACCATATCTGCCTTTGAAAAGGTAAAGGCTTACAACCTTTCACCCGAACAAAGATTTGAACTAAAATTTAAACTGGGGTACAGCTATTTCAACCTGAAAAAATTTGATGATGCTCTGGCAAATTTTAAATATAGCCTGCAGGCAGAAAACGAATTTCAGGCAGCCTCTGCCTATTATGCCGGATTTATTGAAATAAATAATGAGAATTATGAGGATGCATTGACATACCTGAAGATTGCCGAAGAAAAGGATACCTACAAAAATGTAGTCCCACCTATGATCACCAGGATCTATTATGGTTTAAAGGATTATGATAAGGTAATCTCATATGCACAATCAGTTTTTATGGAAGGCAGGCAGGTAAAAAATGTTGGGGACATGGAGATCATGCTTGCCGATGCTTACTATTTTAAGGAGGATTACCGGAATGCCAACCGGTACTTTGAAAGCAGCCTTGAACGAAAAGGAGGTAAATCGACCACTCAGATATTATATAAAGCCGGCTTTACAGCCTATGAAAGTGGATTGTTTGCTGAAGCTGTTGAACATCTAAAAAAGGCCGCACTAGACAAAGAAGCCACAGGTCAATATGCATCCTACTATCTGGGGCTGTCTTATCTTAGGCTCGATAATAAACCATTTGCCATCACCGCTTTTGAAAACGCATCTAAACAGGAATTCGATGCCTCAATTCAATATGAATCGCTGTTTTACCTGGGTAAACTGAATTTTGAGGAAGGCAGGTATTCCGCGGCGATACCTGCACTAACCAAGTATAATCAGTCCGAACATGCTTCTATAAACAGGGAAGAAGTAGACGCACTGATCAGTGAATCCTACCTGCTTACAGATGATGTAAATGCCGCCCTGGAATATATAGAATCCTTGCCGGTAAAAACGGACAAGGTCAGGCGACTGTACCAGCTGGTAACTTTTCGGAAGGCAACTTCATTGTTTAATGCAGGAAGATATTATAACGCTGTTCAAACTTTTAATCTATCCCTGGAATACCCATATGATAAGGAAACAACCCTTCAATCTTATTTCTGGATTGGAGAAGCCTATGCTATTGGAAAACGTCTGGAGGAAGCCAGGAGAGCATATGAAATGGTATTAAGTAAGGATCCCTCCAATACCTCGGAAACCACACTGAAAGCGAGATATGGTCTGGGATATGCCTATTATAACCTGAAAAGTTATAATAAGGCCTTGTCGCATTTCAGATTCTATACCGACAGGTTGCGTTCCAATTCAAATCAATTCTTTTACAGAGATGCCCTGTTAAGATTGGCGGACTGTTATTATGCTACTAAAGAATACAATACGGCTATCTCAATCTATAAATTGGCCATACAGGCAGGCAGTCCTGAAGAGGATTACTGTAATTACCAGATCGGATTGATCAATGGCATAACAGGGAACCAATCAGAAGCAAACAGATACCTGAGCCAGGTTACACTGGCAAAGAATTCCGTATACTACGATGATGCCCTTTATCAGCGTGCGGAACTGTCCTTTGAAAATGGTGATTACAACCGGGCCATCCAGGAATTTTCCTTTTTGATCTCTGAGCAACCGGAGAGTTCATTTGTGCCCTATGCATTAATTAACCGGGCCATCTCTTACAGCAACCTTCAGCAAACGGATAACAGCATAAACGATTATAAATCTATTATCGATAATTATCCCCGTCATGAAGCGGCAAACAATGCTCTTATGGGATTGCAGGAAGTGCTAACCAATGCAGACCGTTCAGCAGAATTCTCGGATTATCTTGCAAAATACAAACTTCTGAACCCGGATGGGCAGGACCTGTCGAACATTGAATTTGATGCCGCTAAAAACCTGTATTTTAGCCAGAGCTATAATGAAGCGATTGCAGCCTTCAATCAGTACCTGAGGGATTATGGTCAAAATTCTTTCGAGGATGAAGTATATTATTACCTGGGGGAAAGTTATTACAGGGCGAAGGAATATGAAAATGCAATTAAAGCCTATGAATCGGTGGTAAAAATACCAAATACCAAGTGGAGGAACCGGTCTGTTAGAAGGCTGGCCCTGATCAACGAACTGATGGGCAATAACCAGGAATCATTAGAATATTATGCACGGCTTGAAAACATAGCTTCCAATAAAAGGGAGGAATATGATGCATGGGAAGGGCTTATGAAAGCCTACTATTTAACTGGCAAATACGATTCTACAATTTATTATGCCGAACGTATTTTAGGAATCGGAACATTTTCAGTAAATACCCAAAACCTGACCCAGCTGTTCGCCGGGAAGGCGTATTTAGCCAAAGGTGATATTGAAGAAGCCGTGGACTATTTCTTGTCCACCGTGAATACCGCAAAAGATGTAAACGGTGCTGAAGCACAGTTTCTTATTGCTACCATCTTCAGGGATCAGGGGCAATATCAAAGTTCTAATGAAGCATTATTCGATTTGAATGAGAATTACGGGATCTATGAAGAGTGGATCGGTAAATCTTTTTTACTGATCGCTGACAATTATATTTCCATGGACGAGGTTTTCCAGGCTAAAGCAACACTTAACTCGGTTATTGAGAAATCACCGATTGAGGAAATTGTAGCTACGGCTGAAGAAAAATTGTTGGAAATTGAAAGTATTACCGAAAGTGAGATTATTGAAGTGGATACACTTCAGGAATAAGTATATAAAAAGAGTGAATGAAGCACTTTAAATACATATTGTTCATTTTTCTTTTAATAGGTTTCACTACATCAGTATTATATGCCCAGGATGAAAATTGGGAAAAAATTGATGAGGGTGAAATTGAGGATGCAAGCTTTGTCGTGGAAAAGAACCTGGAGATTGAATTGCCTCAGCAAAAAAGGGAGTTTGAGAAAATTCCACCTTTACCTTCCAATCCAACATCGCAAGTCAGGCAAAACTATAATTATTTAAGCATAATTCCTGAATTGTCAAATCTGAGCATCCCGAACAGGGCGTTAAAGCTGAAATCCCAGCCATTGGAAAAATTTTATGGTGGAAACTTAACCGCTGGATTCGGGAATTACCTGACTCCGTATCTGGATGCTAGTTTGTTCAATAAGCGGGAAAACAAATATGCCCTCGGGGTGAATCTGAATCATATTTCATCCCGGAATGGCCCCATAGATAAGCAAAACTCCGGATCATCAGAAACTGGAGCAGCTTTAGATACCAGGTATTATGGTCAAAAGCTGACAGTCGGTGCTAAACTGAACTACGACCGCAGAATGGTTCATTTTTATGGTTATCCGGAAGGCCTTGAGATAGATGCTGATTCTATAAAACAGGTCTATAATAATTTCAATCTCGGGCTCTGGTTCGGAAATACGAATAAGAAAGATGATTTCGACTATATTGTAGAAGCAAATTACAATTATATAAAGGATAAAACCTTCAGCAGCAGTGAATCCAGAACCGAGGTAAATTTCCTAAGTAATTATTTCCTGAAAGAAGGATTGAGATTCCACCTGGATGTAAATACCATGTTTTCCTCTTATAAGAATCCGGAGTCGTTGAGTAGAAACCTGATCAGTGTAAAGCCATTTGTATTTTATAAATTCGGCGATTTCGACGTGACGGGCGGACTTGATTTTGTAATTCAGAACGATACCACTTCATCAAGTAACAATGTGTTATTATACCCATTTATTGATGTAGCATATAACCTGAATGACTACTATAGTTTCTTCCTGAAGCTCGACGGCGATATGGAGCAGGTTGATTTTGAATCAGTTGTTAGTCAGAATCCCTTCCTCGGACAAGGTGTCGGACTCAGGCATAGTAATAAGAAATTCGGTATAGACTGGGGTGTGCGCGGAAATGTGAATAATTATTTCAACTTCCTCGCCGGGTTCAAACTGTCAGAGTACAAGGATCTATACTTTTTCCTGAACGATTCACTGAATCCCGCTACCTTCCAGCTTGTATATGAAGAGGAAAACACGAATGTGATGAATATTTACGGTGAACTGGTTTTATCCAGGATCAAAAATTATAATATGGGCATTCGTGCAGATTACTTTAACTACGGTACAAAGACACTGGAAGAAGCATGGCACAGGCCTACATTTAAATTAACAGGCACATTCAGATATAATTTATATGATAAGATAGTCTTTGGAAGCAATATTTATTATATCAGTGGGATGAAAGCAAAGTCATATGAAGGTCCGATTGAGGAAACCATTACCCTGTCAGCCATATTCGATTTGAACCTGAGCGTACAGTATTTATTCTCCGACAGACTTGGTGCTTTTCTAAGATTTGATAATATTTTAGGAAGAAATTATGAAAGATATTATAGGTACCCATCAAGAGGAATACAGATAATAGGAGGGGTTTCTATTAATTTTTAACTGAAACATATCGATTATCCCGGTTTTGTATATTTTTGAGATTTGATAACTTTCTTAGAGAACTTTAAAAATATTTGTTATACTTTTATGATAAGTTAACATTTTATTAAATTGAATTAATATTATCACCTAATCAATACGTAACATGGAAGATAAAAAACCTAACAACCAGGATGATGAACTGAAATCAGGATCATCCGAAGGTAGCCAGGAGGAATCTGATGATTTTGGCCTGCCTGAAGCCTCATCGGATAGCGGACTGGATATGGAAGAGGAGGAGACTGAGCCTTTATCAACCGCAGATTCAGATTCTGACATGTTTAATGATGATATTTCAGATGATGAACTGGACGATTCACATGTATATAAATATCATTCATCACATGATGATGACCGGAAAAGAAATCCGGTTGGATTAATAATATCGTTTGTATTAATAGGCGTTATTGTAATCGCAATAGCCATTTATTGGTTTTTCTTCAGAGAACCTGTGGAAAAGCAGATCGTTCAGCGCCCTGTTGTTGAAGAAGTAGAAGAAATACCTGTGGACGAAGAAGAGCTGCCTGTGGATCCGACACCGGCAGTACCAGAGGAGGTGGAAGAAATACCTGAAGCCGTGGATGAAAGCAGAGGAACGACTACTGAGGGATCGTATGAAGCAATTAATGCAAGGACCGGTCGTTATTATATTGTATTGAACAGCTTTTTTGATAAAGATTTTGCCGAGGACTTTGCGCAAAATATGGCCTTGGAAGGGGTCGATACGAAGATAATCCCTCCCGCTGAAGCCAGGAAAGGATTCCACAGGGTAGTCCTTAGTAATGAATATAGTACGTTTCAGGCTGCAGAGGCTAATTTGGGAGAGCTGAAAGGAATATTTGGAGAGTCAATCTGGGTTTTGAAATATTAATATGGACTTATTGCAAATTACGACCACTCAGTTAGATACACTATCTACGGGTGGCCAGGAACAGGTGAGGATCATTGAATTGCTTGTTAAAGGGGGATTTATGATGGTCCCCATTTTTCTTTTGTCGATTCTGGCTGTGTATATCTTTGTTGAACGCATGCTGACCATCAAAAAAGCATCTCAGATAGGGGATGGCTTTTTTGAAAATGTGAAAGGACTCGTATTAAAAGGGGATATCAATGCCGCGAAAATAGTTTGCGCTCAAAGTAGTTCACCCATAGCAAGAATGATTGAGAAAGGGGTTTCAAGATTAGGGGGAGAGTTAAAGAATATAGAAGCCTCCATCGAAAACGTGGGGAAAATTGAGATCTACAAACTTGAGAAAAACCTTTCACTTCTGGCAACCATATCCGGCGCTGCCCCTATGATCGGATTTCTGGGCACTGTGACCGGTATGATCAGGGCCTTTATGGCGATCGCACAGGAAGAAGGTACGGTTAGCCCGAAGTTGTTGTCATCCGGCATTTATGAGGCCATGCTGACCACTGCAGCCGGCCTGTTTGTGGGTATTATTGCTTATCTGGGATATAATTACCTTGTCACAAGAGTCCAGAAGTTAATTTACAGGATGGAATATACTTCCATTAATTTTATGGATCTGTTGCAGGAACCACAATAAGGATATTATGGACCTGAATACTAAACATAAGGTACAGGCAGCATTCAGTATGTCATCGATGACAGATATTATTTTTCTGTTGCTGATCTTCTTTATGCTTACCGCATCTTTCGTAACACCTTCCGGATTGCCGGTGAACCTCCCTTCAAGTAAGAGTTCCACCATAGTGATGCAGAAAGTCAGTGTTACCATTACCAAAGACCTCAGGTATTTCGTGGATGACCAGCGGACCAATATCCGGCGATTACCCGATGATCTGGCTGCTGCCTTGAAAGGTCAGGAAGGTGTCGTAGTACTTCATGTGGATAAATCTGTCCCGACAGAACACCTTATAAATGTTGCCAGTATAGCCACCTCCTTAAAAGCAAGGGTATCGGTAGCTACGCAACCAATGGAATAATCATGTCACCTGAACTTGAGAAGAAGAACCGGAGAATAGGAATGGGGGTCTCTATCGGGATCCATGGGCTGATCCTTATCCTGTTTTTCCTCATCATGGCATGGCGGGAACCGGATCCTCCGGTCCCTGAATATGGAATTGAACTCAATTTCGGATTGGATGCCGTAGGATCGGGTGAGGTCCAACCCGAGCAACCTTCAGCGACCCCGCAACTCATCGAAGAACAGATCATCTCGGAAGAAATTATCGAAGAACCTGCCGAGGAAACGGTTGAAGAGCTTCCCGTGGAAGAGGTGCCTGTACAGGATGAACCTGAGATTATAGAAGAGCAAATCATAGAAGATAGTGAGATGGAAGACTCACCGGATGTGATCAAACCAGCAGAGACACAACCTGAGACACCTGTTGAACCGGAAGTGGAAGAGGAGATCATAGAGGAGATCGCACCTGAACCTGAACCCGAGGAAGAAGTAGATGAACAACCTGTTGAACGTAATGACAATGCCTCTGAAACCGTGGTTGATGGACAGGGTACCTCTGAAGAAGCGGATAGCGATGCCGAAACCACCAGTCAGGGAGATGATGCGGATGTTGTCGGGGATAAAGGTGATGATCAGGGAACCCTGGATTCCCGCGCCTTGTATGGTAATTACGGAGGTGGCGGTGGGCCCTTACTGGAACTGACCGGATGGATCTGGGATTTTGCCCCTGATCCGAAGGATACTTCAAATGAGAATGGCCGTATCGTTTTTGAAATAAAAATTGACGACATGGGAGAGATCATTTCTGTCAGGACTTTGGAAAAAACGGTCAGTCCGGCCGTTGAAAGAATATACAAAAATGAAGTAGAATCACTTACTTTCAGTCCCATATCCTCCAATACTTCACCAGCAGCTGTTTCAACCGGTAAAATAACCTTTATCATCAGATCTAAATAATCCAATGGAATACGGGGAAGTAATCAGGTATTTATACGATATGCTTCCTATGTACCAGAGGATCGGCAATTCGGCCATAAAAAAGGATCTGAAAAATACCCGGAAACTGTGCAAAGTACTCGGGCATCCCCAGGATAAATTCAAGTCCGTTCATGTGGCGGGTACCAATGGCAAGGGGAGTTCATCCCATATGCTGGCCTCCATCCTGGCGAGGGCCGGATACAAAACAGGACTCTATACATCGCCGCATTTGAAGCACTTCAATGAACGCATAAAGGTTAACGGCCAACCAGTTACTGAAAAATATATTGTCGAATTTGTAAAATCTGTCAAGCCCCTTATCGAGCGGATAAAGCCCTCTTTCTTTGAGCTTACAGTGGCGATGGCCTTTGATTATTTTGCCAGGGAAAAGGTGGATATAGCGGTTATAGAAGTAGGCCTCGGCGGAAGGCTCGACTCTACCAATATCATTATTCCTGAAGTATCGCTGATCACCAATATTTCCTATGATCACCAGGAAATGCTGGGAGAAACCCTGGAAAAGATCGCTGCTGAAAAGGGCGGTATTATTAAAAAGAAAGTTCCGGTAGTCATTGGCGAAAAGGAAAAAGCAACAAGCAGCGTTTTTACTACGCTGGCCAGGAAAAGGAAATCCCCACTGGTATTTGCATCAGATGAATTTAAAATAGAAAGTATAGGAATAAGGGACAAAGGGCATGAAATTAAGATCAATGACCTGGAATATGAAGTGTCCCATACTTATTACCTGGAAACACCCGGATTGACGCAATTGAAAAACATCCCCGGTGTATTGTCTGTTGCCAATATCCTAAGGAATAAGAGATATAATATCTCCTTGGAGGATGTTAAATACGGGATTGAACACTATCAGAAATCAACCGGATTGAAGGGGAGATGGCAAATATTGAATGTGAAACCATGGGTGATTGCTGATATCGCACACAATCAGGCCGGATTGGAGAATATCACACGGCAGTTGATGGACCTGAGGAAAGGAAAACTATATTGCATTCTAGGTTTCATGAAAGAAAAGGATATCGCTCAGATCCTTCCACTTTTTCCAAAAGATGCAGAATATGTATTTTGTCAGGCCAGGGTACCAAGGGCAATGGATGCTAAGTGGCTGGCCCTTCAGGCAGCTCTATACCTTATTGATGGACATGTTGTTCCAGATGTGAATACCGCACTCAAAGAGCTTATGGAAAAAGCAGGAGATGAAGATGTAATTTTCGTTGGAGGAAGTACTTTTGTGGTCGCCGAACTCGAGAATTTATAATATGGGCAGGAGCAAGCTTGATAAATTCAAGGATAATGAGTTGAGCAGGTATGTGGTTCAGCCAGGAAAGAAGATCTTTGAGCAGATTAAAGGGAACTGGCGAAACCTGTACTTTAAAAATGAGAACGATCTGGTACTTGAACTGGCCTGCGGTCGTGGTGAGTATACTATAGGACTGGCCAGGGCCTTCCCGGACAGGAATTTTATAGGGGTGGATATAAAAGGACCAAGAATCTGGCGGGGTATGAAAACCGCCGAGGAGGAAAAGCTGATAAATACCGGATTTCTCAGGGGACATATTCAGAACCTCGAGGCATGCTTTGATGACAATGAAGTGGATGAGATATGGATAACTTTTCCGGATCCCAGACCCAAGGGACGGGATGAGAGGCGAAGGCTTACTCATCCGAGATTCCTGGACATTTACAGGAACATATTGAAGCCCGGTGGGCAGGTTCGACTTAAGACGGATAATCATGACCTGTTTGAATATAGCCTAGAAGTTCTATCCTCGGAAGGGGATGTGCTTGATCTGGTCTTTACCCGGGACCTTTACAATTCCAAATACCTGGCGGAGCATTATGGGATACAGACAAACTATGAAAAAAGGTATCTGGAAGAGGGGACTGAGATAAAATATTTAAAATTCAGGTTCAACGCTCATGATGGGATTTAAATGCATATTTGAAGTTCAATGATCATAAGGGCATGTAATAACACTTTAAAGTTAAGTAGAGGTCAGAAAGTCTATACAATTTTAAAGCTCTCTGACCAAGCCTGAGTTTAAAAACACAGTTAAAATTCGGTAAAGATGCGGGAATTTGTAAGTAGGCTTAAAAGTAGTGGTTATTATATATATTACCTCTTCCTGGTGCTTGGATTTTTTGTCCTTGTCCTTACCCAGAAAGGTGATGCCCTCATCTGGCTGAATAACCATCATAATAAAGCCATGGACCTGTTTTTTAAATACTGGACCCACCTGGGGGATGGACTTATATTCGCATTTTTTGGCATTGTGTTCCTTCTGACCAGTTATTACAGGACCCTTGTTCTGATTGCAGCTGTAATACTCCAGACCATAATCATACAAGGATTGAAAAAGTTTGTATTTGTGGATTTCGTTCGCCCCAAACTATATTTTAATAACTTCGAATCATTTTACCAGGTACCCGGAGTGGATATTCATTCCTCTAACAGCTTCCCTTCCGGGCATACGGCTACTGCTTTTACTGTAGCCGTTCTGTTATCACTAATGATTAGAAAACGGAGTATTACAGGTATTTTGATGGTCATGGCCATCCTGGTTGGAATTTCCCGCGTTTACCTATTACAACACTTTTTTATAGATATATATTTTGGATCGATGATCGGTTTTCTTATTGGATTCATCGTTTATCTTTGGATGGGCTCCGGTGGGATGAATAATCAAGCTTCTTTGAAAAGAGGGTTGATTAGAAAATAGTGGATTATATTACAGGAAAAGCAAAAATTTTGTTCAGCCATACTATGTTAAATTGCAGGACTGTATGGTATTGATCTTATATCTAAAGCTGACCTTTCTTTTTGCCCTACTTGATCTCGTAAACCACTGTGGTGGGTATCTCAAATATATCCTTTGCTTCACCGACCTTATGAATATTCTCAAGATGCATGAATTTATCCTCCAGGACTTTTCTTGAAATAATGTATCCTTCACCGGTTTGCAGAATATATGCATTCAGTTCTTCAACTGACTTAAAAGTCGTAACCGGCTTCTTCAGATAGAAGGAGAAAGCAGGATTATAGAGCTGATAAGCCGCATAAGGCTTGCCCATATCCAGGGAAGGCAGGAGTTTGGCTATTGGATTGACCTGGTCGATCTTTGGAAATATGATGTAAAAAAATAATAGGGTGGAAATAATCCATGACAAGCTCAGGGATAGCAATATTCCTTTATAATTCGACTTATAAAATAGAATGATCGCTGATAATGCCCCTGCGGGAATAATCAGAAAATACCAGGACAGGTATTTGAATTCAGAGATAGCCGGGTCGAATTTCAGGCCAATAAATAAGCCAACCGGTATGGCTGAAGCAATGATCAGATATATCCATAAACTTACAGATAAGGATTTACGGAATTTATTGAAGTTATCCTGGAGAACAGCCAGGTATCTTCCGATTAAAAGTGCTACAAATGGATAGGCGGGAACCGTGTAATTGGGGAGTTTTGTACTTGAAATGGCGAAAAACGCAATGATGGTTAAAGTGATCATACCTGCAAACAACAAAAGGTCATCTGATCGCCGGTTCTTCCATAAGTACCTGTAAGCCTGTATAAAGAATATTGAAAAGGGCAGCAATCCGAGAATAACGATCATCGGTGTAACCAGGAAAATGGCACCATGCCCTTCCATGGTATTCGTATATCTGCCCAGGTTATGCCGGAAGAAAAAATCAATAAGCCATTCACCATTGGTCTTGATGCCCACCATAATAAACCAGGGAGCAATGAACAATACCAGTATGGCGAGGATCCAGAGTGGTCGGAGTTTAAGGAAATACGACCAGTTGAATGTCCTGGTAAATATCAGGAAAAAAAGTATGGCCAGTCCGGGTAGCGCTATTGCCACAGGACCTTTTGTCAGTACCCCCATGCCAAAAGATAAATAGGATAAAAAGAGATACAGTGGTTTGTTCTCCTGGTAGAATATATAAAAAGTTACAGATCCAAAGGTCATGAAGAAAATAAGGTATGGGTCAGGCACGGCCATATGGAATTGCAAGGCAAAATGAGCAGAAGAAAGCAGCACTAAAGAGGTATATAGGGCCGTTCTATGCCCGTAATACTTTGCTGCGAGAAACCAGATGCTTATAACGGTCAATACCCCCATGATCACAGAAAAGAACCTGGCTGAGAATTCATTTACCCCAAAAATCGAATATGCTCCTATCATAAAATAATAGTGTAGGGGAGGTTTGTCGGTGCGTAGTTCATAATTAAAAGTAGGCACTATCCATTCCCCCTGTTCCATCATTTCCCGGGCGCAGGTTGAATTTTTGGCTTCATCAAGTGCATAAATATACAATCCACCTGTATTTGCACCGATCAATACGAAAGCTACAATGATAATAATGACAAGGTTCTTTGAATTACCCACAGGTATTGAATTTTTCATTCAGGAGGTACAAAACTAAGAACTAGGGAGAAATTATAACCGAATTGTGCATATTTTATCCAATTGTCTGGAAAAGGACCACTTATTAAATTGGTTTCGCTTCAAAATAAAATGAATAATAAAGAATTTATTTATATTTTGTACACCAGGCATAGCCGTTTTATTTATTAATGATAGATTTGTTTTAATAAGGGATACTTTTTGTGTTCTGTAAGCATAATTGCTGAACCAATGTGGTCTTTAAAGCGGACTTTGAAGATATTAATGTCAATTTACTTATAAAACCTAAATGTAGTAATGAGAATTTTTTCAAAAACTTTTGTTACCGCCTTCTTCTTGATCTTTGGATTTCTAAGTTCATCCAATTCACAGGAAAGGCCTCCCTTCCTGGATAGCCAAACCGATTGGGTCGATTCAGTATTTTCAACATTGGATCTCGACGCCAAGATAGGGCAGCTGTTCATGGTAGCGGCCTATTCGAACCGCGATGAAGCCCATAAGCTGGAAATACTGGAATTGGTTGAGCAATATAAGATAGGCGGACT
>JAHEGY010000213.1 GCA_024644875.1 Cyclobacteriaceae bacterium | reverse complement strand
TGCAGGTTTATCATACCACAATCTTAAGTCAGTATTTTCCTGGATGTTTGAAATGGAAAGGACAGGAATATTAAAAATGATCATAAATGTGATAAGATAAATGATTTTATTTCTGTAATCCTGTAATCTTACCGACCTGTAACTCTGGTATTGCGCTATCATCTGGAAAAGAAACATATAAATAACTGTAATTATAGTGTTGAAATCCATTTTTTTGTGGCGCCTGTTCCACTGAGAACCATATTTGTCCAATGAATGATTATATTTCATTATCATTTAGCGTATACCTATTTGCTTTTCAAAAAAATCCAATTCAGCAATTATTGCCAGGTTGCTACCTCCGGCACCGGCATCAGACCGGATCCTGATGTACCTGGTTTTCAACTGAGTTTTAAAAGTCCATGTGCGTTTGGACGGGTCGTTTATCAGGTTGCCAAATTCAAAGGATTCAAGCTCTTCCCATTTTCGGCCATTGGTACTTGTCAATATCGTTCCCTTCTCAATCATACCGTCTTTCACTGAGCTTAAAGGCGTATAGGCAAAGCCTGATAGGGAATATTCCGATCCCAGGTCAATTGAGATGTGATGAGGATGCTTATTTTTTTCCTTTGTTTTCCAAAATGTGGCCTCATCATCATCAAAAGCTTTAAAACCATCGTTATTACCTTCTTTACTGCTGATGTCCATTAATTCCCAGTGATTCTTTAATATCCCGAATTTAGAAGAATTTTCCCCACCCATTTCATCCCCATCAAAAGCCATGGCATGCACTTCTCCAGATTTTACTAAAAATGGGCCATTATACAGTTCCGATACCCTGTCAGGTTTTGAACCATCAAGGGTATATCGAATCTCAAGGTCGGTATTCAGGTTTTCCACGGGATTGAGGCCATGTGATTTCCACTTGAACTGATGTTTTTCAGGAGTCAGCGTTACCATCCCGTTTCTATCGCGGGCAATATCAATCTGGGGTGGCCTGCTCCTATAATAATGTGCAGAAACATTGCAAATTGTTGGCTCCAGTCTTGATTTCAGGATCCTGATCCGGAATTTACTGGTTTCAGTTGTAACAAATCGCAGGATTTTTTTATAACCCACGGTTGTGCCAGATGCAATTTCTTTCCACTCCCCATTTATCCACGCATCGAGCGCATGTTCTTCAATCCGCTGACTGTGAGTTGAAATTGCTTCCTGGATAACAAAACGGTTAGTCTTTATTTGTTCAGGGACTTCAATGATCAATGCAGGGCGCTCGTTCTTTCCGATAAAATAACTGAACTCGTCATCATCTAGAATTTCGGCAGGGCCATCAGCACCAGCTAGCAGATCTGTCCCATAGGTTTCCCGGATCCGTTCTCCCACTTCCTCCAACACACTAACATCCTCCGCTGAAAATAATCCTTCACGGTTTGGGGGGATATTCAACAAAAAAGTAGAATTCCCTCCTACTGCCCGCTCATACATATCAAAAACATCATCCGCGTTTCGCACTTTCTGATCTGTCTCGTCACGATAGAACCAACCCTCGCGAATCGAGGTATTCGTTTCTGCAGGCAGATAATGGAGATAATTACCGGCAAATAAATGTTCCCTGCTTCCCAGTTCCCCCGTTAGGTCAGTAAATTTTATCATGACATTAGGATCTTCCTCAAAAGGGATGACATCCCATTCGGAATCCCTGGTTTTACCGCTTTCATTACCACACCACCGTATATCTTCCCTGCCAAATATCACTGCATCCGGAACCAGGGTGCGAATAAGTTCCCTCCAGGCCGTATAATTATACGTCTGCCCCCCCTTACGTTTGGGATGTGCTCCATCAAACCAGACTTCATGAATAGGCCCATATTCCGTTAACAATTCAAATAACTGGTTCAGAAAATATTCATTGTAATCATCCACCTCGAACTGGAAGGTAGTCTTATTCTCAAAGGGCCGGCCTTCCACAGGGCGCGGAATAGTACGCATGGTGTATTCACTCAGGTTTCCGTATAGACCCGTTTTACTTTCAATTTGAAAAAGATCAGCCGGTGATAAGTATACACCAAGTTTGATTCCATATTTATTGCACGACTCCGAAAGGTCCCTGAGAATATCACCTTTCCCGCTCTTGAATGGAGAAGACATTACCCCGTGTTCCGTATACCTGGACTGCCAAAGCACGAATCCATCGTGGTGTTTGGCCGTAATCACGACGAGCTTCATGCCGGCTGCTTTCATCGCTTCACACCACTGGTCCGTATCCAGGTTCCGCAGGTCGAATATCATGGGATCTTCCATACCGGATCCCCATTCCATCCGGGTAAAGGTATTTGGCCCAAAATGGACAAAGCAGGTAAACTCCAGTTTTTTATAATTATACTGATCCCTTGTCGGGATCACATGCGCCGCTTTGCGTATGATCTCTTCATGAGAATCACCTTCTATCTTTATTGTGCTTGAAGGGGTGATTGGATTTTGTCCATATAAATCCAATATGCCTGTCACAAGTAAAGCAGTTATAGCCAAATTGACCTTATTTAGTATATTCATAGTCTATTGTACCCCGTTACTCCCTTTATATAGTTTATTCTGATTATTTATCACTTGAATATTTTCCTTAATATTCTTAAGCCAGGTTATTCATATTTTCTCCAAGAAAAGCGATACTAATTAAATAGAATTAATATTCATCTCCCAGGGCAAATTTAGGTTTTCTTTTCATCCACATTCCGCGTGTAAAATCGGGTATGTCAACTGGCTCACTGCCATGTGCAATGGACACCTCTGAAAGGGGGGCTATTGAGCTCCATGCAGCTGCATCATAGGCATCCAGCGGGGTATTCACTTTCCGTTTGATGGACTCTACAAAAGCATGGTCGACGAAGAAGTCCATGCCTCCATGCCCACCGCCTACTGCTTTTTCTTCATATCTTTTCCACAAGGGATGATCATATTTTTCCAGATAAGGTGCTGCCGCTTCCCACTGGTGTTCCGGGCTTTTGCCATCCAGGTAGATAGAGCTATTCACATCCATCCACAGTCCTTCAGTTCCCTGTACCCTGAATCCAAGTGAATAAGGCCGGGGCAGGTTCGTATCATGTTGTACTGTTATGGTCTCATCATTGGCTGTTTTGATCACTGTGGTAATAACATCTCCCAGTTTAAAGTCGACGTCTGCATTGGGATGGTCTTCACCAGCTGTTTTAACGATATAATGGTGCAGACCCCTGGCCTTCGAGGCTGTAGAAGTCAGATACATCAGGCGATTACCGAAGTTAACATCAAGCATGGAGGATACAGGCCCCAAACCATGGGTCGGGTATACATCACCATTCCTTGATATAGAATGCTGGGTGCGCCAGCGTGCCTCTCCTTTAGATCCTGGTCCAAATTCAACACCGGGATTAAACTTAACATTCCAAAGGTTATGCTGATATCCACATTCCATATGGATAAGCTCTCCAAATATTCCTTGTCTAACCATATTCAATATAGCCATAATATCACGGCGGTAATTCACGTTCTCCAGTATCATACAAGGCGTTCCAGTTTCCTCATAGGTGTTCACCAGGTCCCAGCATTCCTCCAGGGTATTAGCAGCAGAAACCTCTATGCCTGCATATATTCCTGCTCTCATCGCTGCACATGCCATTTTAGTATGCCATACCCAGGGGGTAGCAATTATTACCCCATCAATATCGCCCTGTTCCAGCATTTTCTGGTAGATCTCTTCATGCTCGCTATATACCGGCACATTTTTATAGCCGGCTTTTTTGAGCATTTGGTTGGTAAGTTCTATGGCTTCCGGATCGATATCACAAATAGCCTTGACTTCCACATCATCCCGCTCCAGGCAAAGCCGCAGGTGCCATCTACCCCGTCCGCCAAGTCCTATAAATGCAATCCTGGCTTTTCGATCATCATTCCCGAACAACATATTCGGGCTGAAAATGGTAGCTCCGGCAGCAATAGCAGCCGAGCTTTTGATCATATTTCTTCTGTTATGGTCCATGTTAATTATCAATTTGTTAAAAATATGTATCCTCTACTTCTAAAAACAGGTGTCTTACCAATGAACTTAAGGAACTCTAAAAATATTTACAACATTTCTCATCTAAATGATTAAAATCATTTGAAGCTCAATTAATAAAATTTAAAACTTAAATATGGCATTTATATTGCTGTTAAATTAGATCTCGTCATATACACGAACATAATCCACTATAAAATAATCGGGTAATCTGGCATTTTTTAACTCCTGTGCGGGTGAACCTTCTCGATATCCTTTACATTCTGCAGAGATCAGGATAAACTGTTCACGGTGCGAGACCGGTCCGGAGATCCTCCAGGTTTCCTTTCCGTCC
>JAHEGY010000212.1 GCA_024644875.1 Cyclobacteriaceae bacterium | reverse complement strand
GTCATATGCGTGATGTAAGGATACTTGATCAAAGCGCAGGAATCACTGAAAAGAAAAAGATAAAGGCCGACCCGGAAAACCTGCATCATCTCGGTTCACCCATTCCCGGAAGAGTTGTTCAGATCAATGCTCATCCCGGCGATGCTGTAAAACAGGGGGATACGCTATTAGTACTTGAAGCGATGAAGATGGAATCAAGTGTAACCGCACCGCGCGATACCAACATCAATAAAATCCTGATCAGCGAGGGCGATACCGTAGAAGCGGCTGATCTGCTTATCGAGTTCAGGTAAAACCACCGGAAGCGAAAAATTAGCATGGGTTTTGGCTGTGATTTTGATATCGTGGTTTGTATGGATTTTTTATCTTTTACTCGCTCCGATTAAAAGAAGAACTGAAGTTTTAATATTGAAACCAGGGTAAACAAAACCCTCCGAATTTTCGTTCGGTAGGCTTTCAGGTAGCAGGGGGAGAGAGGCTAGCGCTTTTATCGGTAAATTCATCCTCACACCTCATTAAACGCATTTCAAAGAATAAACTACTGCGACTTTCCTTTGATATTTGTTGGAGTAGCATTTCCCATATGAACATCAAACAAGTTCCTGTGTGTTGTTTTCACTCCTTCTATAAATTCCCAGTAGGGTCTGTCAGTGACATCAATTAGACCAATATTGTAATTTTCTCCATCAAACCTTCCCGACACGGGTTGGTCAAACCACTGGAACCAGTGTGCACCAAGAAAAGCAGGCTGAGCAGCTGCCTGTTCCATATAATAACGGTAGGCGATTCCCCGCTCTTTTTGATTACGTACCTGAACAAGCCCGGCACCCAATCCGTCGGCCGGCACACCAAAATGAAACTCACCTATTATAACAGGTCGACTTCCATTGTGATCATAAGCTTTTTGAATGGCCTCCACGGGAGTTGTGTTATATTCTTTCAGTTTTTTCCGGGTAGTATTTTCTGGTCCGGGATCTTCATTTGACAGCGATATTGATCGTATAGATATTTCCGGATCCCCCACAGGATGATGCTAGTATAAAAATGAAAACTGGAATGATATTTTTAATGAAATTGAGATAAAAATTCATTGGGGCTTTATTAAATTAAAAAATAAAATTGACTTCAATATATATACGAATGGTGATGGAGAAATAAAAAATTTAAACTGCTCTGAATTTAGCGCACATCTTAACTTCAGATAGATGTATCCTTTTTTAAGATGATATAAATTTCTATTTTCATACAGGTAAGCTCAATAATATGAAAAGATCTTATATTCCTCATTTTATCCATTATGTCCTGGCATCTACTTCTTTAATGCTTTTTTCATGCGAGAACGGTGGTCAGAGTAGTAAAGAAAATAAAGAGCTCCAGAAATCAAAAGCAGGACAGGTCTATCAATGGTCTGAGTCAGAGGGCGAAGAATTTCTTGAAAAAATGAGGGAATCATATACAACTGCAGAAGCATGGACAAACAGGGCAGCACTTATCCGGTCTAATATACTAGAGGCTACAGGACTGAATCCATCTCCTGAGAAATGCTCTTTAAATCCCATTTTTGGAAATTGGCGGATCTATGATGGATATCAGGTCCGGAATGTAGCCTTTGAAAGCCTGCCCGGAATTTTTGTAACAGGAAGTATCTATGCACCTATCCATGCGAAAGATAACCCGCCCGGTATTTTGAGTCCTCATGGGCATTGGCCAAACAGGGAAGATTATGGGCGGTATCGTCCGGATGTTCAGAAACGCTGTGCTGCCATGGCGAGGATGGGAGCCATTGTATTTAGTTTCGACATGGTAGGATACGGCCAGATGGCAGAGTATGGATGGGAACACAAACATCCCGGCACCATGAAACTTCAGATCTGGAATAGCATCCGCGCAGTAGATTTTATTATTTCGATCGGTGCTGATCCGGATCGGATAGCTTGTACCGGCGCATCCGGGGGAGGAACTCAAACCTTTCATCTCGCCGCTGTCGATCCAAGAATTTATGTATCTATCCCGGTCGTGATGATTTCAAACCGACATTTCGGGGGTTGCATCTGCGAACTGGGCAGGCCCATACATGAAAACAATGGTTTCAAGACCAATAATGTTGAGATTGCCGCCTGTCAGGCTCCCAAACCCTTAATGTTGGTATCGGTAGGTACGGATGCAACCGAATTTACACCCCAGGTTGAATATCCTCATATCCAATACATATATAGCCTGTTCCAGGTACCTGAATTGGTAGAGAATGCACATCTTCCGGATGATGAACATGGCTACGATTACAACAAGCGTGCCGCGGTATATCCATTCCTGGCAAAACACCTCGATCTGGACTTGTCCAAAGCCATGAATCCGGATGGAAGTTTAATTGAAGATGGAATTGTAATTGAGGAAATAGAAGCTCTTTATCCATTTGACAAGGACCACCCGCTTCCAGATCATGCCATCCTGAACAATGAGGATGTGATATGGGATTTTTAATTTGCGTCTGATGCATTCATTTATTCTGCAGTGAAGAAGTAATCCATCTCTAAAAGTTCCAGGTTCCCGGGTATAATACAGCTTATTCCAACTGTTTTACCAGATAAAAAAATCTATTTAACAGAAAACTTATTTCTTGTTTAACCGGAGAAAATAATCTACATTACAAGTTTGAATAAATTGAAAATCAATAACATGGCATTAAATCACAAGTCTTTAAATATAAATATCCAATCCAAGAAATTATTACAATATGCTACGCTAATTTCAGCAATAATTCTTTTTTCCTGTAATTCAAAGCAGGCGGCCCTGCTTTGGAAATACTCCACTGAAGGAAAAATATACGCACATCCGATCATCGATGGTGAAATGATCTATATTGGCTCGATGGATTCTATGTTCTATGCAATTGATAAGGAAAGCGGAGAATTAATCTGGTCGTTTCGCACAAATGCTCCTATTCAATCTACTGCATGCGCATACGAAAAGGCAGTATACATTAAAAGTGGAAATAGTGCATATGCATTAAACAAGAAAAATGGAGCTGTGATCTGGAGTCATATTGATCCATCCATGCAGCAAACAGGTAAAATGGATCCTTGGGATTTTCATAGTGGCTCCGCGGCGATTTATGAATCACTTGTTTATTTCGGTTTTCAGAACGGTCGCTTGCTGGGTTTTAACATCGAAAATGGGAATATTGAAAATGAGATTGTATATGGGGACACAGTTGCAATAAAAAGCGGACTACTTATCAATGCTGCTATACTATATTTTGGTGGCTGGAATGGCAAAGTATATGCGTACAATCTTGAAAAAGATACGCTGGAGTGGACTTACAAAACTTATGAGGAGCAAACCTATCCTACATTTGGCCAGGTCAATACTCAGTTGGTGATCGCCAATGATTTGTTGTATTTCGGGAGCAGAAATCCTGAAATGCAAGTTATTGATATTCACACAGGTAAAAAAGCCTGGAGCTACATTGAACCGGATGGAGGTTGGATATCAGGGGAAGCCCTGGTTGAAGATAAAATCCTCTATATTGGAGGGTCAGATAACCATGAAATGTTTGCTTTTGATGCCTTTACAGGAAATAAAGGATGGACCTTTGAATTTCTGAACAACAACTTTTCAAAACCATTGATTGTCAAAGACTATCTTTTATTTACAACCGGAGACGCCTATAATGTATATGGAAAAGGAATTGGAAGAGGGTATTTATATGCAGTAAATAAGGAAGATGGATCAATTCACCAGTTTGATCAAATCGGTGGTAATATGTATTCAAATATTTTGCTTGATAATGGAATTATATATCTTGGTAATGAAGACGGAATCATCTATGCATTAAATCTGGATCACTTTCTCAAAGATTCGTTAAGCCCCTTCGAAAAAGGTTATAATGCGGTGGAGAATATTGAATTATCTCCAAATCCCTTTTCGGATTCTTTAGCCATAAGTTTCAGGTTAAACCGGGAAATCGAATTGGGCGTACAGATCAAGAATATAGCTGACGAACCATTCAAGGAGCTGAGCCGCGAACATAGAGTTCCCGGAGAATATACCCTTCATTGGGATGGCAAAGATAGAGAAGGTAATAGCGTTGAGGAAGGTTACTACTTCGTCGAAATAATCGCTGGTTTGTATGTACATAAGTTGCTATTGCAGAGGCAGTAATATTAAAAAAGCCGTTAACTTGTAATATTTCAAGTGTAAAGGCTTTTTCTGTGACAGCGGGCTCAATACATGAATAAGGGAAATCGATTTTTGAAAAGGGGTGGTTAACTGAGAAGTCTAATCTTTAAGCCGCATGCAACAAGGAGAGTTATTGAATCTTGCGACTAGGGGAGCTGATGGCTAATTTTTCTTGAACTCAACAATAAATTTTGCACCTTGTCCAAATTCACTTTCGCACCAAACTTTACCATTCATCACCTCTACATATTTTTT
>JAHEGY010000033.1 GCA_024644875.1 Cyclobacteriaceae bacterium | reverse complement strand
TGTATTTAAATAATGGAGAACTTATTGAAGTATAATCATATGTCCGGATGCAGGTCTTTTATTGACGAGATAGCTGAAAAACTTCTGATAGATTATTCAGGCAGGCTGGAAGATCTGACAATTATTTTCCCCAACAGACGGGCGGGATTGTTCTTTACAAAAGCACTGGCTGGCAAAATAAAAAATCCGATCTGGTCACCATCAATCATCAGCTTTGAGGATTTCGTTTATTCAATGATGAATTGTTCCCCTGGTGACAATCTATCTTTGTTGATTGACCTGTATGATGTCTTTAGGAAAGTTACGGGATTTGATGAATCTTTCGATAAGTTCTATTTCTGGGGCGACATGTTATTGAAGGACTTTAACGAGATAGACAAACACCTTGTAAGGGCGAAAAGCCTGTTCACTACGATTAAAAATCTGAAAGAAATAGATGTTGAGTTTGCTTTCTTGTCTGATTCTGAAATGGATGCACTTCAGCGATTCTGGGGCAATGCCCTAAACAATAAAACAAAGCAAAAAGATTCTTTTATCAGGTTCTGGTCTAATTTATATCCGGTTTACAAATCCTACCAGGAGGTCTTGAAAAAAGAGGGTAAAGCCTATTCGGGGATGATTTATCAAACACTGTGTAATGAGATCTCAAGCGGGAAGCAGCAATGGGGAAAAGGGAAAGTGATATTTGCCGGATTTAATGCCCTAACACCCAGCGAGGAGTTGATTATTAAATGGTTTATTGAATCTTCCAATGGAGATATATTCTGGGATCTGGATTCTTATTATTTCGATAATCGCGGTCATGAAGCAGGATTATTCCTCAGGCAGTATTACAAGGATAAAGTGTTTGGTAAAACTTTTCCTGGAAGAATCCCTAACCACTTTAAAGATGTTAAAAAGGAAATAAAAGCCATAGCATCATCTCAATATTCAGGGCAGACTAAAATTGCCGGTAATATTATCCAGAGCCTGATCAGGGACCAGGGGGTAAATGAAACAGACAAAACGGTAGTTGTATTACCGGATGAATCCCTCTTGTCACAGGTTTTATATAGTTTACCGGCCAGCCTTAATAAGGTGAATATAACCATGGGATATCCATTGGCAAACTCATCTTTTTACAGCCTGATTGATATGCTTCTAGAGTTACAGGAGAACCGAAGACCAGGAAAGAATAAATCCTGGTATAATTACCAACAGGTCCTGGGCATTCTGAATCATCATTTTATATCAGGCATTTGTAAAGAGAAAGCTAAAAAAATAATCAATAGGATTGAGCGGAAGAACATCATATATGTACCTTCAGAATTTTTCGGGGAGGATAAGTTTTTATCCGCTGTATTTGATATGCATGCCAGCGTGGATCTGTTTGGATATCTCGTAGATATCCTGATCCAGATAAGAAGATCATTCGATTCCTTTGATGATGAGAAATTCTTTTTTGAGAAGGAATTTTCTATTGTATTTTACAAGCTCCTTGAAAGGTTAAATGAAGTATTCACCGAAAAGAACGTCAGTGTTTCTCCGGTTATTCTCAGGCGGATCATAAAGAATTATTCTCAACTGGAGAAAATTCCCTTTTCCGGAGAACCTCTGGAAGGTTTGCAAATGATGGGGCTAATGGAAACGAGGAATCTGGACTTTAAAAATGTTATCATTTTATGTGCAAATGAAGGACAATTGCCTAATACCGGTTCCTTAAGATCATTTATTCCCTATAATATTCGAAAAGCTTTCAAGCTGCCTAATCCGGATTCACAGGATGCCATTTACTCCTACCTGTATTACAGGCTGGTTCAAAGATCATCAAATGTATTTATGATTTACAATACGGAGGAATCCTACACCCGTCCATCAGAGCCAAGCCGGTATATATATCAGTTAAAATTTGAGTCGGGATACAAAGTTCAGAAGTTTTCCATGGGATTGGACGTTTCAGTTTCAGATAAAAAGTCCATTGTAATTAAAAAAGATGATTTTATATTTAGCCGACTAGCCAGATATTACCAGGACAATAAGTATAAGTTCTCACCTTCTTCTTTAAATGTATATTTATCATGTCCCCTGAGCTTTTATTACAGAAACGTACTTGATGTCAGGGAGGAGGAGGAAGTTTCCGAGGACCTGGATGCCGCAAAATTTGGCAATATCCTGCATCATACTATGGAAGATCTATATAAACCTTTCGTTGGGATGGTAATGAATGTGGATTCAATTAAGGATATAAGGAAAGGAGTTGTTAATTCAATTAAAAGATCATTTGCCAGATACTATGGCCAGGAATACTCGGGAGATTTTAGCCTGGAGGGGAAAAATATTCTTGGATTGGAGATTATAAAGAATTATGTCCTGAAAATTCTGGAAAAGGATGAGATGGTATGCCCTTTTGAAATTGTTGGACTTGAACAGAAGTATTCTTATGATTTGCCCATCAATTTATCTGGTAAACAGGTTAAGGTTGGTCTGAAAGGCATTATCGACAGGATCGACCGGAGAAATGGAGTGATCCGTATTATAGATTATAAAACCGGTAAAGATGAATCTTCCTTTAAAGATATTCCGGGATTATTTAACGCCAGTGATGATAATCGGAATAAGGCTATATTTCAAACCTTCTTATATGCCTATTTATTCCTGAAGAACAATCCAAAATATGCTGATGGCCCGATTATATCTGGATTATACAATCTGAAAGAACTATATCATCCATCTTTTGATCCCAGGATTAAGCTAAAGGCCTACAAAGGCTCAACCTGCATAGATGATATTCTACCTTACATGGATGAATATACCACATATTTATCCGCTCTAATCAGTGAGATATATGATCCGGATATATCATTTATGCATAGAGAAGACCAGGACAAGTGTTTCTACTGTAAGAACCTGGGAATGCCATCGGATATATAAAAATGAACCTTCTATTTCCAAAATCAGGGAATGCCTTCAGTTATCCCATCCTTTTAATCATCCAAAGCTATCCTGAGATAATTATTCAGTGGCAGCATGGCTTTAAAAATCCGGGTTGCCTTTTCCGGGAAATCTGGTTTTAATAATTCGGCATCTTCAATTCGATGAACAACGATATAGTATTTCAACCTCAGCAATTCGATATTCGGATGATCAGGATTATATCCTTTTGGCGCCTTTTTTAAACTGTCTCCTTCGAATGATCCGAAATACTTTTTGAAATCACTGCTTTTCATAAACTTGATCAATCCCTCCGGATTATAGTCTATCTCCTGCCGGATCTTTTTAAGGATATCCGAAGGCGGCATATATATCCCACCGGCAAGCATGGATTGTCCAGGCTGAATATGAATGTAATATCCTCCATCCATACCTTTGCGACCATCCTTATTGATAAATCCTCCCATGTTTTCCTTGTAGGGTCGTTTATCCTTACTAAACCGGACATCTCTGTGCAGGCGAAAAATACATTTTTTTGGTTCAGTGCCTATGATGTGCGGGTCAAAGGCCGCAATATTTTCGATTAATGAAGAGATGATATCCTCGAATTGTTGTTTTGAGCTAAGATAATTCGATTTATTGGCCTCCATCCATTCTCTGGTGTTATTTTTTTGCAGGCCATTAAGAAATGATAAGATTTCTTTCATGATGATCGGATTTTTTGGGCAATTACTTCCAGAGCCATACCTCTTGACCCTTTAATCAAAATTAAACTATCTTCGAAAATACAACTTTCAATATAATTCTCCAGTTCTGTTCTGGTTTTAAAATATCTTGCATTTTTGTTTACTTCATATGCGCTTCGCATCCTTTCTCCACAAAAAATAACCTTTTTAAAGACAGTCCTTGCAGTTAATTCTCCAATTTTTCGGTGTTCCTCTTCTGTCAGGTCCCCAAGTTCAAACATATCCCCAAGGATGAGTATTTTATTTTTTCCAACCATTCCTGAGAGGTTTTCGATAGCTGCAGACATTGAATCCGGATTGGCATTATAGGCATCAAGAATAATTGTATTCGTGCCAATGGACAATATCTGAGACCGGTTATTTGTCGGAATATATTGAGACACGGCTGAAGCAGCTTTTTCGGGATCGACATCGAAAAATTTTCCAAAACATAAGGCTGCTGCTATATTCTGATAATTATATCTGCCGATCAAATGGGTTTTAATTATGGTTTTCCCTTCATCCTCAACAATTACCCATGGATTGGCCTCTGAAAGGCTGCAATGGTAATAATCCCCATGCCCCGGATACAAAATCGGATTTTCAAACCGCTTTGACATATTCATCAAAATATGATCTTCAGAATTTATGAATACGGTTCCCTTGTTTTGTATCAACCAGTGATATAGCTCACTCTTACCCCGCAATACCCCCTCAAAGCCACCAAAACCTTCTGTATGTGCTTTCCCTATATTCGTTATGATGCCATGTGTAGGTTCGGCGATAAGGCACAATTCATTAATATCTCCAATTTTGTTGGCACCCATCTCTATGATGGCGATCTCTATGTCCTGTTTCAGGGAAAGTATTGTTAAAGGTACCCCAATATGGTTATTTAAATTTCCTTCGGTAGCCTGGCATTTATATTTTTCAGAGAGGACGATCTTAATCAATTCCTTTGTTGTGGTTTTTCCATTACTGCCTGTGATGCCAATGACCGGAATTTTCAACTGTTGCCGGTGATGATTGGCAAGATCCTGCAAGGTTTGAAGCACATTTTTTACGAGTAAAGTATTGGGTGAAACGGCAAATTCTTTCTCATCAACCACCGAAAGTGCTGCACCTTCTGAAAGTGCTTTCTGTGCAAATTCATTTGCGTTGAAATTAGGCCCTTTGAGTGCGAAAAATATATTCCCGGGTTCGATTTTTCGTGTATCAGTAGAAATGCCGGTGCTTGAAACAAACCTTTTATATAAATCCCGAATCATTTATTTAGAAAATTTGGAACAATCTTCGAATATAGAAAGTAACTTTATATTTACATTGGAATATAAGAACTTTTAAAGAATAGGAGTCAGATAAGCAGAATATGGGAAAAAAAGTTTTTATCGGGTGGATCCTGTTAACCACTTTGCTCAGCTATGAAGTCTCATCACAGGTGACCTTATCGTATGATAATTCCATACCGGTTACCAATAATGAATTCCAACTGTCTGATCCATGGGCGGGAGGTATTAATGCTGCACAATATGGCCGGATAGACCTGAATGGAGATGGTACGGACGATCTGATCATATATGATCGCTCTTCAAATCTTATAAACACCTTCATTCAAACAGAAGGGGAGTTTGTGTATAACCCTGAATACCGTATTTACCTTCCTGAAGAACTTGAAGGGTGGATACTGTTTAAAGATTATGATTGTGATGGGAAAAAAGATTTATTTACCAACTCCAGTGGCGGCATGAAGGTGTATAAAAATATAACGTCCGATGGATCTCCTCCGGAATGGGAATTGATAGCAGATCCTGTTCTGACTTTGGGATCATCAGGCTTGATCAACCTACAGGTAAATATCACTGATGTTCCTGCGATTGAAGACATAGATGGTGATGGTGATCTGGATGTTCTCGTTTATAATTTTGCAATAGGAGGTTTTATCAGGCATCATAAAAACATGAGTGTGGAACGATCAGGATCATGCGGATTGCTTGAATTTGAGTTTGTCTCCCGTAACTGGGGTTATTTTGAGGAATGTGATTGCCATGTATATGCTTTTGAGGAATTCGGGGAGTCATGCGGTGCACTTGCTCAGGCCAGGGTCATGCATCCAGGAGGAAAAAGCCTTTTATTGATTGATGTGGACAATGATGGGGATAAAGATTTTCTGGGGGGCCATGAACAATGTGATGAGCTTTATTTCCTTGAGAATAAGGGAACTGCAGCAGAGGCAAGGATGAACGAATTTTCCGAGGATTTTCCCAATCCCGGGAATCCGGCAAACTTTCCTATCTTTCCAGCCGCCTTTTTTGACGATTTTGATAACGATGGGATATATGACCTGATGGTATCCCCTAATACAGAGTATAATCCTGACAAGACCATAAATTATGGAAGGTCAAGCTGGTTCTATAAAAATAACGGAACTAACGAATTGCCCCAATTTGATTTTATTACGGGTACTTTTCTGCAATCCGAAATGATCGACCTGGGTGAAAACAGCAAACCTGTACTTGTGGATGAGGATGGTGATGGCGATCTGGATCTTCTTGTAGGTAGTAATGGCCATGCATCAGGGGAGAAGTTTTATGGTTATGTGTCCTTATTTAGAAATATTGGAAGCAATACAATCCCTGAATATTCCCTTGCAGATAACGATTATCATAAACTCAGTGAAATCAATCACTACGATATGATGCCTTTGATTGCCGATCTTAATCATGATGGGCTATCAGATCTTATTGTTGTTTCCACTATTCCTGAAACGAAAGTTATAGAGACCAGGTGGTATAAAAGTATATCCGGGAATGCATCCGGACTTAGTATTAATACCAGTTTCGAAGTGTTGGAAATTGAATTGAAAAATAATGATACTCCCTATTTTACGGATGTCAATAATGATGGATTGACGGATATGCTTCTGGGTAAATCAACCGGCCGTTTGGAGTATTATGTAAACAGTGGTACCGATACTGATCCGTTTTTTGTCCTGGAGGATCCGGCTTTTCTGGATATTGACGATAGTTTTATCGAATTCAGAATAAATCTCGTTCCCTATGTGATCGATATAAACCTTGACGGACTGGATGATTTATTAACTACTGATTATACTGGAGAGCTAACAGTTTACCTGGATTATAAGTATGAACCTAAGAAATTAAGGAATATTATTTATAATGAACTGATAGATGATACTGATACATCTGTTTTTGGTTATCATACCTGGATGACCGGCGGTTTGATCTCCGGATTAGAAAACCAGATCTTGATATTCGGGAATGCACAGGGAGGATTAAGAGTTTATAAAAACATTGCGGATAATACGCATAATGAGACAAATGATGTCTTACTTGAATTATATCCGAATCCTCTATTAAATTCAAATACGCTGAAGGCCCGTTCTAATATTAGTGGGAATCTCTTGATTTTCAATAATCTTGGCCAGCTAATCGAAGGACCAATTGAAGTTAAAGCTAATCGTGCGCTAAGCCTGGATATAGGATACATGCCCCAGGGGATGTATATTTTTAAGGTGATGGATCGAAATGGACGCTCTGATGAACAGCGATTTGTGAGGTACTAACCGTAATTAATCCTACCCTGTCAAAGAAAACCTGGCAAACTCTTGCAAAATATGATTCTTTATATGAAATTAAATATATAAAGAAACGGAATAATATTCTGTCTATTCGGTAATTTATAACATAACATTATAAACTTCAAAAGTCATGACAGCCAAAATGAATCCTGTCGAAATGCCTGACTGGAAAATAGCCCAGGCAGCTGAGAAGCGAATGAAGAAGATCTATGAGTTGCGTGATGAACTTGGATTATATCAGTCAGAAGTATTACCCTACGGGCATTATGTCGGCAAACTGGATTATCAAATAATCCTGGAAAGATTAAAAGGAGAATCACTCGGGAAGTATGTTGATGTTACAGCAATTACGCCTACCCCACTTGGCGAAGGGAAATCGACCACGACAATTGGACTGCTTGAGGGTTTGAGTAAAATAGGGAAAAAACCTATAGGGGCCATAAGGCAGCCAAGTGGTGGTCCGACATTCAACATAAAAGGATCAGCCGCCGGCGGAGGATTGGCACAATGTGTGCCATTGACAGATTTTAGCCTGGGCCTTACAGGTGATATCGACGCAATTACGAACGCACATAATCTGGCCATGGTAGCCCTGACCAGCCGTATCCAGCATGAGTTTAATTATACCGATAAGGTCCTGGAAAATAAGAAACTAAAACGTCTGAACATCGACCCGCGAAATATTTCCATTGGCTGGGCTATGGATTTCAGCGCACAATCTCTGCGTGAGATCATTATTGGTATTGGTGGGAAAATGGATGGTTTCATGATGAAATGTGGATTCCAGATCAGTGTATCCTCAGAAATAATGGCCATACTGGCTATTTCAGTTGACCTGAAAGATTTCAGGAAACGGATCGGTAAAATGATTGTCGCTTAAGATAAGGCAGGGAATCCAATTACTACAAGCGACCTGGAGGTAGACGGTGCCATGACAGCCCTGCTCGCCAAAGTGATTTATCCCAACCTGATCCAGACTTTGGAAGGACAACCAGTATTGGTCCACGCTGGTCCTTTTGCGAATATTGCGCTGGGACAATCTTCCATAATTGCTGATTTTATTGGTTTGAAGCTTGGGGAGTATCATGTTACTGAAAGTGGATTCGGGTCCGATATCGGATTTGAAAAATTCTGGAACCTGAAATGCAGGTATAGTCAACTGGAACCGGATTGTTCAGTACTTGTCACTACGGTGAGAGGCCTGAAGATGCATGGCGGAGGTCCAAGAGTTGTTCCGGGCAAACCAATTGACCGATCTTATACCGAGAAGAACACGAAACTGGTGAAGAATGGACTTGATAACCTCTATGCTCATATTGATATTATCCGTAAGAGTGGCATACAGCCTGTGGTATGTATCAATTACTTTCATACAGACGATCCGGCAGAGATTAAAATTATTAAGGACGCCTGCAAGGAAGTGGGTGTCAGGTGTGCAACATCAAAGCATTGGCTGGAAGGAGGAGATGGCGCCATGGAACTGGCTGAAGCAGTAGTGGATGCTTGTGAGGACAAGCAAAGGTTCAAATTTCTCTATGATGATAACATCTCACTTAACAGTAAGATCGAACTGATAGCGAAAGAAATATATGGGGCGAATGGTGTTAAATATTCGGACAAGGCCCAGGATAAACTTAATCAAATACAGAAACATCCGCAGTTTAGATTTTATGGGAGCTGCATGGCTAAAACCCACCTTAGCCTTTCCCATGATCCTTCATGGAAAGGGAGACCGGAAGGTTGGATATTACCCATTAATGATATTTTGATATACGGAGGAGCAGGAATTGCAGTCCCAGTGGTCGGCGACATAAAACTAATGCCAGGTACCGCCTCAGATCCCGCCTACCGCAAGATTGATATCGATGTGAATACCGGAAAAGTTAAGGGACTTTTCTGATAAAATTAAGAGTCTTGATAGCTGAAAAATAAATAAGAATTTATATTTTTAATAATAATCTGATGCTGAAAGAATAGTAATAAGATTCGGTTCTTTTAAAAGATTATTATAGCATATGTTCAACCAGCTTCGTAATTCCATCAGGAAGTACTTCGGTATATCCATGCGGGAGGCAAATGGTGTATTCTTACTGTTAATTATCCTGATCATTGTTTTACTATCACCCCTGGTTTACAACCAGTTTCTGTATAACGGATATTCGAACTACAGGCTTGATGCTGTGAAGCTTGATAGTTTAACAGATATTTATGAAGAAAACCTCAGGAATATTACGAATGCAAACCAGGAAATATCCACAGTCCCGGATACCATTTTCCCATTTAATCCAAATACTATTTCTTTTGAGCAAATGATACTTCTTGGATTCGATTCAGTAATTAGCAGGCGTATTACGAGGTACAGGAATAAAAGTGGACAGTTTTTTGTTAAAAGGGATCTGCTTAAGATTTATGATTTCCCTGAAAGCTTATACAATGATCTGGAAGAATATATTGATCTGCCGGATGGAATTCCGGAAGAACAACATGAACAGGTTCAAACACAAGGATGGACCGGGAATATCAGCGCGAAAAAAAGTACCCCGCAAATGAAGTTAAATATTAATCTGGCAGATACAGGGCAATTGATGATATTGAAAGGCATAGGCAGCATATTATCAAACAGAATCATAAAATACAGGGATTTGTTGGGAGGATATTCAAATATAGATCAATTGAATGACGTTTATGGATTAAGGGGAAAAGCCCTGCAACTAATAAAGTCTGTAGTATTTATAGATTCATTATTTATTCCTGAGAAGATTGAAATAAACTTTTCAGGTTGGGAAGAGATGGTAAGACATCCATATATTAACAGTCAACTGGCGAATGATATACTCAAGTTGAGATCTGATAAAGGATACCTCAAAAATATTGACCAGTTGCGTGAAATTCCCTGCACGAATGATAGTATATTGCTTCGTATAGAGCCATATATCAAATTTTAAACCTTAGGAAAAGAATATAGATTATACAATGTTTTTTATGAATGAATTTATATTTTGCCGGTAAATGGAAAAGATCCTTCAATCTTACCAGAAGAGGTTGACAAACCTGTCCGGGAATAACCGATCCCTGCTATTACTGAGATTATTATCGGATCAGTTTATTGATCTGCATAGCCTGGATTATGCAATAAAGGATCCATCATTCAAGATAATTCATCAGTTTATAGCGGGAAAGAATTCGATCAGAATCTGTTCAAACATTGATCCAAGGGATAAAGACAGCAATGATGTCAGTTTAAGACTTAAGAGGCTTCAACGCAAAGATAATTTTATTTTTGAGGAACGGGGTAGTAAAGATTTATACATAGGCTGGCCTTTTGTTAAAGGTAAAATGCTAGATGGTACATTGATCAGGGGTCCCTTATTGTTTTTCCCTGTCGAACTTGAACTTATTGAGAATTTTTGGTACATGATCATTCGGAAGGATGTGAACCTGACTTTCAATAAATCATTTTTGCTTGCCTATTCACATTACAATGGGGTAAAGCTTTCAGAAGAGTTTGTTGAGAAAGTGTTCGACGATTTTGACAGAAATGCGAAAGAATTCAAGACTGGATTATATCAGTTTATAAAAGATAGCCCCCTTGAGATAAACTTTAATACGGAAATGTTTTCAGATCCACTCATTCCTTTTGAATCTTTTAAGAAATCTGATCTCGAAAAGAAGGAAAAGAATGGGGAGCTCAAACTTTTTCCTCAGGCAGTTCTTGGGATATTTCCACAATCCGGGTCATATCTTATTCCGGATTATAATTTCCTGTCCAGTAAAAATGAATATAAATCCCTTGAGGATTTTTTTTACGAGAGGTCTTTCTCTGAAGAAGATGACGGAGAAATCAGGCACCTTTCATTCTCATATTTCCTGAATAAGTTGAAAGAAGAACAGATTTACACACCTTTCAAGCTGGATGCCTTTCAGGAAAATGCACTGAAAGCCGTTAGGAAAGGTAATTCAATTGTTGTCCAGGGACCTCCAGGTACTGGGAAATCGCAACTGATCTGTAATTTATTGAGTGATTTCATGGCCCGTGGTAAGCGAGTATTGCTGGTTTGCCAGAAAAGAGCTGCCCTGGATGTGGTTTATGACCGGCTTCAACAAGAAGAACTGGCTGATTTTGCTGCCCTTGTACATGATTTTAAAAATGACAGAAAGGATATTTACAAGCAGATCCATACCCAGATCGAAAAGCTTTATGAGTATAAGTTAAAGAATAACTCTTTGGATTCTATACAGCTTGAAAGAAAGTACCTGCAATCCAGCCGGCAGATTGATAACCTGTCAGAGGAACTTGACGAATTGAAACATGCCCTGTTTGATGAATCGGAGAGTGGTGCATCGATTAAGGAATTGTACCTGACCTCTGATCTATCAAAACCCATTATTAACCTGAAACAGGAATATAACTTTTTCAAAATTCCGGAAATTGACGAATTCCTGGCTAAACTTAAGTTTTATGTGATCTATGCCAAGCGATTTTTAAAAGATGGCTACCCATGGCGTGTACGGAAAAACTATAAAGATTATAAAGTTTCTGATCTCAAAAAAATACTTGAGATTATAGATGATATACCTCGATATCAATCGGAGATAGAAGATAAGGTCAGGGAAGTTGTTAAAACGGGTATCTCCTTAGCTGAAGGTGATGCCATAAGCAGAAAGGGCCAGGAAATTGAACAAATGTTCGAATTACTTCAGGATGAGAAGACCTATGAGTACTTTGTTCACATAAACTATACAGGGCCAAAGGTGGCAGATAATCTATACCTGAAAAACATTGAAAAAAATGTGAAAATTTGTTGGGACGGTGCAGGAGTGGAGAAAAGTTTACCCGTTAGTGTGCTTGGAAAATTTCAATCAGCACTTCACAATATGTTTGAAGCCCGCCGAAATATCTTCAAATGGATACAATGGATACTTCTGTCGCATGACAGGCCCATGATACAAAAGGCTTTGAACAATAATAAACTATCCAGGCGGCGTAAAGACCTGAAGTTACTTACTGAAAAACTGGATAACCGTTTGAACCTGGAACATAACCTGACGAAATTGCGAGGGAATAAATGGTTGAAGGAAGTGCCTGAGGAACCAGATAAAGAACTGATTGAAGAATGGTTCAGGAAAACGCATGATGCAATATCCGCCAAGGATATCTTTATAAGCATAAGGAGTTTTTCAGATTATTTTAGTGTTAGCCACCTCTCATATGAAGAATTAAAGAATGAGGTGCGCAAACTGCTTAATATTATTAAAGGAATTCCAGCAAAATGGCTGGAATGGGAGTTGTATCTTCAGCCCACCAAGATACAGGAAATATTATCCAGCAAGTATGACCCGGAAAGATTGATCCAGGTCCTGAATCGGGATTTTGAGAGTCTCTGTGATTTTGACCGGTTAAAAGATGAATTTCTTGATTATGAATTATCTATTATCTCGAAAATGGAAGAAATCATAGATGATCATTCTGAGGACGATCTGCTGGACATATTCGTGAATAGTCTCAAGCTCGCCTGGATTGAGCATATTGAAATGAAATATCCGATTTTGCGATCAGTATCCTCCCTCAAATTTGATCCGCAAGTTAAAATGCTTCAAAATGCAGTAAAGGAAAAGTTAAAGATCAGCAAGGAGATTGTTTTGATGCGGTCAAGAGAAAGAACATATGCCGATGTGACCTATAACCGGCTAAATAATATGATCACTTACCGGGATCTGATTCACCAGGTAACAAAAAAGCGTAAGATCTGGCCTATCAGAAGGTTGATATCCCACTTTTCAAGAGAATTATTCAACCTGATACCTTGTTGGCTTACATCACCGGAATCTGCATCAGCCATATTCCCCATGGAGAAATTATTTGATCTGGTGATATTTGATGAAGCATCCCAGTGTTTTTCTGAAAGGGGCCTTCCGGCCATGTATCGCGGCAGGCAGCTAGTTATTGCGGGCGATTCTAAACAACTTAGTCCGTTTGATCTTTATAAGACAAGATGGGATGAAGATGAAGAAGATCATCCTGATCTTGAGGTTGATTCCTTACTTGACCTTACTGACAAGTACCTTATGCAGGTACATCTTAAGGGGCATTACCGCTCCCAATCCCTGGACCTTATTGATTTTTCCAATAAGCACTTTTATGAAGGTAACTTAACGATGCTTCCGGACCGCAAGATACTGAACAGGAACAAGCCGGGCATAGAATTTATAAAGCTTGATGGAATATGGGAGAACAATTATAACCTCATTGAAGCAAAACATATATCTGACCTGGTGTTCAGGGTGTCTGAAGAATACCCGGGAAAAGATATTGGAGTTGTAACTTTCAATGCCCGCCAACAGGATATTATTCAAGATCTGATAGAAGAAATATCAGTTGAGAAGGGAATATTCATACCTGAAAACCTTTTTGTAAAAAACATAGAAAATGTTCAGGGCGATGAACGGGATATTGTCATTTTTTCACTTACCCACGGGCCTGATAAAAAAGGAAAAATGAATATGCAGTTTGGAAGCCTGAATATAATAAATGGTGAAAATCGACTGAATGTAGCAATTACCAGGGCAAAGGAAAAGGTCTATGTGGTCACAAGTTTTTACCCACAGGAAATGGTTACCGAGCATTTAAAAAATGAAGGCCCAAAACTGCTTCGCAAGTATCTTGAATATGCCTATAATGTGTCAAGTAAGAAATACAAACCTGAGATCAGGCCGGCTATCAATGCCAATGCAAACTGGTATTTGAAAAACAAACTATCTCAAGCCTTAAAGAATGCCCCAAATTTTAAATTGAATATTTCCGAGGAATTGCCTTTTTCTGATCTTACAATATATGATGGCAAAGCGTATTACGGCCTTATACTCACAGACGATGATCTTTATTATCAAAGTGTATCCGCAAAAGAAACGCATGTTTATAATCCATTTACCCTTTCTTCTAAAAACTGGAAATTCAGGGGCGTATTCAGCCGTGAATTATGGCAGGATAAAGACGAAGTGGTCGAACGTCTGGTCAGGTTCAGTAACTACCTCACGGAATAGCTCATTGACTCAAAGACCTCTCAACGCGTAATCCAACCGACATGATTTCAGGTAGGGAATCCATTCTCATGTACTGTCTGATCCTGAATTGATACAATCCCGGATTATTGAATTGGTAATCGTCGATAACTAGGTATTGATGATCGAATATATCACCCATCCCATTGCCAAAGGGTTTGCCGGTTTTACTGTCAAACAGGTTTATGTTGGTCAAATCTGAATCATAAACATTGCCCAGCGTATCTTCAAGAGAATAAGACAAATATATGTTCTGATAAGGATACAGTATCGTGTTTCTCAGATTAAAATAGAATTTATAATCAGAGTTAATATCTGTGATTTCAAAATCAAAAACTGCTGCTGAATCCTTATTCCATATCCTATCAGAGAATTTCACATTTTTTTCAAAGATCCTGCCACTGTTACAGCCGAATGCTATAAAAATCAGAATTGTTAGAAAGACAATTATCCTATTCATTGCCTGGATTTTTTCTTCTTGGCTTAAATCTTTTCTTTTTATGTTTTTTACGTTTTGTTTTTTTCTTGAATTTTCTATCAAGTTCCTCAAGATCTGAGTTCAATGCCATGGTGGTATCTTCAATATCCGCTTCTTCGTTTTCAAGGAGTGTAGCTGGTTTTTTGCCTTTTTTGTTGAGTTCCATCACCTCTGTAACACGGGAAGCATCAACTGCTATCCAGGTATTTTCATTTTTATAACCAAACCACATGATCTTTTTGAAGATATCCGTTTTTTGCAGGAATGCCTCGCCTTTTTCAGTGACTAACGGAGCTTCTATTTCGGGGATATCGACAAGAGCCTCCATATAGGTATCGAGCTCATAATTCAGGCAGCATTTCAGCCTTCCACATTGACCTGATAACTTACTTGGATTGAGCGAGAGGTTCTGATATCTTGCAGAAGTAGTAGATACACTTTTAAAATCGGTCAGCCAGGTGGAACAACATAATTCTCTTCCACAGGAACCAATACCCCCCAAACGGCCAGCCTCTTGCCGCAGGCTGATCTGTCTCATTTCTATTCTGATCTTAAATTCAGACGCCAGCATTTTGATCAATTCACGAAAATCAACCCGTTCATCTGCGGAATAGTAAAATGTTGCTTTTGTATTATCAGCCTGAAATTCTACGTCGGTCAATTTCATTTCAAGGCCTTTCTCTTCTATGATCTCCCTCGTTCGTTGAAGGGTTTTCTTTTCACGACCGCGAACCTCTTCAAATTTTTCCATATCCCGAGGCGTTGCCTTCCGGTATATTTTCCTGATATTCTCATCATCCTCAATATTCTTTTTCTTCATCTGGAATTTAACCAGTTCACCCATCATGGAAACATATCCAATGTGATGTCCGTTGGGCACATCAACAACAACAGGGTCGCCTGTTACTAGAGAAAGTTCATTATTCTTAAAAAACTCTTTGCGTCCTGATTTAAATCTAACCTCGATTATATTAAAAGTTTCACCTGTTGGCAACTCCATATCGGAAAGCCAATCGGTTACACTGAGTTTATCACAACCATCTGTCAGGCACCCTCCGTTATTCCTGCATCCGGGTATCTTATTATTCTCTGAAGGCACTATGCATGTTGTACATCCCGACATTCCAATCTAGTTTAATTTCTTAAAAAACATTCAGCTGGTGAAATTTACTTAAAAAAAATCACTTTTCCAGTTTCAGCAGGTCCTGACCAATATCATTTCTGAACTGAACGCCCTCCCATGTGATCTTATTTACATTCTCATAAGCAGTTTTGATGGCTTCCCTGAGATTCGACCCTTTTCCGGTTACAGCAAGAACCCGTCCTCCGTTCGTGACGATACCTCCCTCATCATTAAGTTTAGTGCCGGCGTGAAAAACCAGTGCATTATTTACTTTTTCAAATCCGGTCATCAGCTTGCCCTTTTTGTAGCTTCCCGGATACCCGGCGGAGGCCATTACAACAGTTACAGCAGTATCCTGGCTGAATGCAATTTTCTCCTTTCCCAGGGTACCCCGGGCAGTAGCAGATAATAAACTGACAAAATCATTTTCTATCCTTGGAATTACTACCTGCGATTCCGGGTCACCCATTCTGACATTGTACTCAATGACAAATGGATCTCCCTTAATATTAATCAAACCAAGGAATATAAATCCTTTATAATCAATACCCTCTTCCTTTAATCCTTTTACTGTAGGTTTAATAATTCTTTCTTCTACTTTGTCCATGAAAATTTTGTCCGCAAAATTAACCGGTGATACTGAGCCCATTCCTCCTGTATTGGGCCCCTCGTCGTTATCTCCAATTCGTTTGTAGTCTTTAGCCTCCGGAAAAAGAACGTAATCATTTCCGTCAGTTAATATGAACACAGATACTTCTATGCCTTCCAGGAAGTCCTCAATGACTACCTTTTCACTTGCTTTCCCGAACATATTATTCACAAGCATGCTTTCAATTGAAGAAATAGCCTCTTCTATGGATTTACAGATCAGGACACCCTTGCCCGCAGCCAATCCATCAGCTTTTAATACGATTGGTGGTTCCTTCGATTGAATGTATTCAATGGCCTCAGAAAGATTATCAATAGTAAAGGTTTTAAATCCGGCTGTGGGTATATTGAATTTTTGCATGAACTTTTTTGCAAAATCCTTACTCCCTTCCAATGTTGCACCCTGCATGTCAGGTCCAACAAATTGTATTCGGTTGAGTTCAGGATTCGTTCGGAAATGATCCCGGATCCCTTCCACCAGTGGAGCTTCGGGCCCTATTATAACCAGATCGATAGTTTTATCCAGCATAAATTGTCCCACCTCATCAAAGTCTGAGGTGGATATGGTTACGTTCTGGGCAAAACTGGCTGTTCCCGCATTCCCTGGTAACACATACAATTGATCACAAAGTGGACTCTGGCTTATTTTCCATGCAAGGGTATGTTCTCTCCCCCCGGAACCAATAACTGCTATATTCATAAATAATAATAAGGTTTAAAAAACTTAATTGGCGTATTCTGATAAAAATTTAATTCTCATTAATCTCAAATCTTCCTCTTCATAGCCCAAGTCACTAAATTCATGCATGGCATCTTCAAGATTATCATTATCTGCACTCAAGAAATAGTCAAAGATCTCTTCCCTTTTTTCTTCATCGATATATTGATCTATACAATAATCAATGTTTAACTTGGTTCCGGAATAACAGATCTGTTCCATTTCATCAAGCAATTCCTCAAATGATAAACCTTTGGATTCGGCTATTTCATCCAGTTCTATTTTTCTGTCAATTTGCTGTATAATAAAAATTTTAACTTTCGATTTATTGCCGGCACTTTTTACAACCACATCTGCTGCAGTTGTTATGTCATTTTCTTCGACATATTTTTTTATAGAATTTACGAAAGGAAGTCCAAATTTTTCAACCTTTCCTCTTCCCACACCATTAACATTTCCCAATTCTTCTTTAGACGTCGGGTAGGTGGTGGCCATTTCCTCTAGTGAAGGATCCTGAAAAATCACGTAAGGGGGTAAACCTTTATCTTTTGCGACTTTCTTTCTGACTGATTTTAAAATATGATACAATGCCTCATCATATGCGATGCCTCCACCCGCTGCGGGGGATGTTGAGGCTTCCTCTTCCTCATCATCTACCGTGAAATCATGCTTCTTTGAAATCATTACAGACACAGGATTCTCCAGAAAAGCTTTTCCTTTCTCCGTAACTTTCAATGTTCCTATATTTTCTATGTCTTTCTCCAGGTAACCATTTAAGGAAATGGTCCTGATTATATTCTGCCAGAAATCGTCATCATAATCCTTGCCACTGCCGAAAGTATCCAGTTTATCATGTTTATAACTTAAAACATACTGATCATCCTTCCCCCTTAAAACATGGGAGAGATGTGTTATGCCAAATCTTTCATTGGTTTGCAGTGCAGCTTTTAGGGCCAAAGCAGCAAGTTCTTTCCCTTCGAATTTCTCAACCGGATAACGGCACGAGTCGCACCACATGGATACTCCGCATTCCCGGGTATCATATTCTTCTCCGAAATAATGGAGTAATTGTTTTCTCCGGCACTCAGAGGATTCTGCATAAGCCGCCATTTCATCCAATAAAATGCGTGCATTTTCTCTTTCCGTAACCGATTTGTCCTTATTGAATTTCTCAAGCTTCAGGATATCCTTATAATTATAAAACATGATGCAGTTCCCCTCGAGACCATCCCTGCCGGATCTGCCCGTTTCCTGGTAATATCCTTCCAGAGATTTTGGAGTATCATAATGAATAACAAAACGGACATCAGGCTTGTCTATCCCCATGCCAAAAGCAATAGTAGCAACGATAATGTCTACTTCTTCATTCAGGAAGTCATCCTGGTTCTGTCGCCGCACATCTGCATCTAATCCCGCATGATAGGGTGCTGCTTTTATATCATTAACCTTTAGGAAACCGGCAATTTCCTCCACTTTTTTCCGGCTTAGACAGTATATGATTCCGGATTTGCCTTTATGCTCTTTTATATATTTAATCAGCTGCTTTTTAACCTGTTTTTTTGGCCGCACTTCATAATACAGGTTAGGCCGGTTAAAGGAAGATTTAAATATGGTAGCTTCTTCGATTAACAGGTTCTTTTTGATGTCCTGCTGGACTTTTGGTGTGGCAGTAGCTGTTAAGGCTATAATTGGGACATTGCCAATTTCATTAAGTATTGATCTTATTTTTCTGTATTCAGGCCTGAAGTCATGCCCCCATTCTGATATACAATGCGCTTCATCAATTGCGGCAAATGATACTTTTGCTTTCTTCAGGAAATCAATATTTTCCTGCTTGGTCAATGATTCGGGAGCAACATATAAAAGTTTCAGATTACCGTTCAGGGTTTCCTGTTTTACTGCATTTATTTCAGCCCGTGTTAAAGTAGAATTCAGAAACCGGGCATTAATACCAAAGGCATTCATCTGATCCACCTGGTTCTTCATCAGGGCAATGAGTGGGCTTATGACAATGGCTGATCCCTCCATCATGATCCCTGGAAGCTGGTAGCAAAGGGATTTTCCGGCACCGGTGGGCATGATCACAAAACTGTTATTCCCATCCAATACGTTCTTGATTACCTCCTCCTGGTTCCCCCTGAATTGATCATATCCGAATACCTCCTTAAGAGTCGTTCTTACTTTTTCCAATTTGCCTGGTAATTTTCTATTTGATCAGACCGTTAAAATAATAAAGTGTTAATATACCTCTTATAAATTTAATCATGTTAGAATTAAATTAATAGTAAGAAGTTATGGAAATTGATTACGGACTGGCAGAATCTCATACAAAAATAATAATATTAGGTCATAAATAATATCTTTGTTATATTGGAATAAGAAATAATATCAATCAGGAACTCCATTCCGTAAATAATATTAAATGAACAAACATTATTATGTGGTAATCATGGCCGGGGGTGTCGGTTCCAGGTTCTGGCCATATAGCCGCAATGACCATCCAAAGCAGTTTATTGATGTTTTGGGAACCGGATCATCACTTCTTCAGCTTACTTACCAGCGTTTTCTTCACGTATGCCCGGCTAAGAACATATATGTGGTTACAAGTCAGGATTATTATGACTTGGTAAAAGCCCAATTACCTGACATGACCGATGATCAGATCCTGCTTGAGCCGGCGAGGAAGAACACAGCCCCTTGCATTGCTTATGCCAGCTATAAGATTGCAAAAAAGGATCCAAAGGCAACGATGGTAGTTACTCCTTCTGATCATGCAATAATGAAGGAAAAGATCTTTATAAAAGCCATAAATAAGAGTCTGAAATACGCATTTGAAAATGATATACTGATTACACTCGGGATCCATCCAAACCGGCCGGAAACCGGATATGGATATATTCAGTATCATATCGACAATGGAAGTGCTTTCAAAAAAGTCAAAACCTTTACGGAAAAACCTCAGTTAGACCTGGCCCAGAAATTTCTTGAAAGCGGTGAGTTTGTCTGGAATGCCGGAATATTCATCTGGAATGTATCTACCATTAACAAAGCCTTCCATGAATATCTCCCTGATATATCTGAATCCTTCGAATCAATTTCTGAATCCTATTATACTCCCAAGGAAAAGAAAGCAATTGAAAAAGCATATTCGCATTTTAAGATCATATCGATAGATTACGGTGTAATGGAGAAAGCGGATAACGTTTATGTAATACTGGGCGATTTCGGGTGGTCTGATCTTGGTTCGTGGGGTTCATTGCATGATATCAAGAAAAAAGACGGGGACAATAATGTCGTCGAGGCAAATGTGATGATGTATGATACAAGAGACAGCCTTTTCTTAGGTGATGAAAAAAAATTGATGGTCATCCAGGGTCTTGAGGATTATCTCGTGGCAGACACCGGGGATGTTCTTCTGATTTGCAAGAAGGATATCGAAAGCGAAATGAGAAAGATCTTAAAGGATGTAAAAAAGAAAAAAGGAGATAAATATATCTAGCTTAGCCTTTGCCTGATCAATTCTGATCCCACAATTGCCATACTAACCGAGACATTAAATGAGGATACCCTGCCATGCATTGGAATATGTACCTTAATGTCTGATTTATTCAGGATCTCCCGGCTGATCCCGTCAAATTCTGATCCGAGCACCAGGCAGGCGGGTCCATTCATATCACTTGAATAAATTGAACCATCTGCTTTTTCAGTACAGGCTATAATACGAATACCATTGTTTTTCAGGTAGTCTATCGTACTTAACAAACTCTTGACTCTGCATACTGGCAGATGAATTAAGGCACCTGCTGAAATTTTTACCGCTTCGCTATTCAACCTGGCACTTCCCTTGGAGGGCAATATGATCCCATTAAATCCCAGTCCCTCGGCGGTTCTGGCAATTGCGCCAAGGTTATGAACATCTGTTATATGATCAAGGATCAACAGAAGAGGATCCGTTCCCTGGCTATATGCATCTGTAATAACATGATCGAGTGATGCATAATTTATTGCTGATAGAAAGGCAATGATACCCTGATGGTTTTTCCCTGTTACAGCATTAAGTTTTTCCTTGGGGACTTTCTGAATGGGAATGTTCAACCTGTAACCATGGTTCAGGATGGCTTTGATCTGGGTATTTGAATAATCTTTCCTTACCAGTATCCTGTCTATTTCCGAGCCGGATTCAACGGCTTCATGAACAGGATGAATGCCAAATACAAATTCACGATCAGTTTTCATCAATGAAAAACTAGTTAACGCCTTTTCTCCACTTGTCAATGCTCTTGAACCAGAATGACTTATACTGGTTATCCCGGATCAGGGTATAATGCTGATCAGAGAAAATATTCCTGATTTTCAGGAAATTAAAAACAACGATTTGATTCTTTCCCGGATTCTTATAATACCATGATTCCTTTTCATCTGTCAGATACACTTCATCGGGTGGGCCTACAATGATAAAGATCATACCCATATCAGTTTTCCACCCTTCCTTATAATTGGTGAAACGTAAATTCGCCTCCTCAATCCGGTCATAATACCTTTTGATGATCATCCTGGCAACCGATTCGGATTTGACAAGATCCAGCCAGAAACCCTCAAAAGCAGACCTGAGATCTTCTTCATTCATCAACTCCTCAATCTCATCTTTCGTGCTCAGATAAATCAACGGTTCACTGAGCTCTTTGATGGAGGTCATTTTCGGATAAAACTCACTCACCACCCGGATACCAATGCCCGACAGGGACGTGGTGTCTGATTGAATGAAGTATAAACCCTCATCCTCTAACGTAAAAGTTTCATTTCTCTCTACAACTGTTAAAGATGAAATATCCATTGACTTGCTGACGGTTTTCTTAATCCTGTACATTGGAGGATCTGCTACTTCAAAGTCAGTCTTATAGTAATAAATGAAGAACTCTTTATCTTCATCATTAAAGCTTTGTACAGACAAAGTCTCAGGAACGGATACATAATCATTGCATACAGGAAGTAAACTGGAATTTTTGAAAATCATAAAGTTCGGGGGAGGAAATGTCGTTTTTGATATCAGCTGAATATCATAGGTATATTCTCTCCCGGAGATTTTATTGATGACGTTCAGAAAAAGTACATTATAGTTATTTGCATCCGGGATACGGATATGAAAATATGTTGACTCAGAATCTCTACCAATTCCATGGACAGGATAATTTACAGTACGCGTGAACAGGATCTCTTCAGAATCCAATGAAGCCTTGATCTCATAATTAAGACCTACATTTTCTTCAAAATCAATACCGTCCGGGATGTTAATAGAAAAGTAAATATGATTGACAGAATCATCTTTAGCAATCCTGTAATCGACAGCATATTCAATATTTAAATCGTATTTCCAGTCAAGTGATCTTTTCGTATAATTGGATTGTGAAAATGCCTGGAGACTGGGCAGGGTAAATATGATAATGCTCATTAAAATGAACCGAAGATCATTTATTTTCATTATTCTATTGCTTTTCACCACATATTCCATGTAAATATCTCAAGTTTAATTTTCAATTTACTCTTTCTATCCTTTTTTTTACAAAAATATTGCCATGTCCATATTTAAAACTGAAATAACATCAGACAGTATACCTTCTGACAATCCCATACACCAGAGACTGCTGAAACCCTATACAATAGTAAAAGAGGAAATTAGCGGAAATGTTCTTGAACTAGGCTGTGGTGAGGGAAGAGGCATTGAAATGGTCCTGCCAAGGGTGGATTCTTTTCTTGGACTGGATAAAATTGATGAAGTGATCCAGAACCTGACAGAAAGATTCCCCGAGGGACAGTTTATGCAATCCGTTTTCCCTCCGGTTGGTATTTTGGAAACAGGGGTATTTGATTTTATTATTTCCTTCCAGGTGATTGAACATATCAGGGAAGATCGCTTCTTTCTCGAAGAGATTTACCGTTTATTAAGACCCGGTGGCCTGGCTATAATAACCACTCCAAATATTAAAATGTCACTCTCCAGAAATCCCTGGCATGTCCGGGAATATACTGCAAAGGAATTAACTGAGCTTTCGAACAGTATTTTTGATAAGGTTATTTCAAAAGGCATATCAGGAAATCAAAAAGTGATGCGGTATCACGAAGACAACCGGAGATCAGTCGAGAAGATCATGAGATTTGATGTTTTAAAACTTCAGCATAGATTACCTGGATTCCTTCTAAAATTACCCTACGAAATATTGAATCGGATGAACAGAAATACGCTTAAGAAGGGCGACAATGAACTGGTTGATTCTATTACCTTTAAAGATTATGTAGTAACTGATAATCCTGAAGAATCCCTGGACCTGTTTTATTATTTATATAAAAAATAAATCCCACTTGAGACCAAGTGGGATTTATCAGTGAATGGACTATAGATTATTTTTTCTTGTCATCTACTTCTTCATATTCCACATCAGATACGCCACTGTCGTCGCCACCATCTGAAGGGGGTGCTTCAGCACCAGGCTGAGAGCCGCCGGTCTGTCCGGCAGTTTCAGCACCTGAAGCTGCATACATTTCCTGTGAAGCATTCTGCCATGCAGTATTCATTTCTTCCATGGCTTTGTCAATCGCCGCTAAGTCCTGTGATTTATGGGCTTCCTTTAGTTTGTCAAGGGCACCATTGATCGCAGTTTTATTGCCTTCAGAAAGTTTATCGCCATATTCTTTCATTTGTTTTTCAGTCTGGAAGATCAGCGAATCTGCAGCATTGATCTTGTCAATTTTCTCGCGTTCCGCTTTATCAGTTTCAGCATTAGCTTTGGCTTCATTCTTCATCTTATCGATTTCCTCATCTGTAAGTCCTGAAGAAGCTTCAATCCTGATCTTCTGCTCTTTTCCTGTTCCCTTGTCCTTTGCAGAAACGTGGAGAATGCCATTTGCATCAATATCGAAAGTGACTTCAACCTGAGGCACACCTCTTGGAGCAGGCGGGATCCCATCCAGATGGAACCTTCCTATTGTTCTGTTGTCCTTGGCCATTGATCGCTCACCCTGCAGAACATGTATTTCAACGGATGGCTGATTATCGGCTGCAGTAGAGAATACCTCTGATTTTTTAGTCGGTATAGTCGTATTTGCTTCAATGAGCTTGGTTGTAACACCACCCAGCGTTTCAATACCCAGTGATAGGGGCGTTACGTCAAGCAGTAGTACATCCTTAACCTCACCAGTAAGAACTCCTCCCTGAATGGCAGCACCTACGGCAACCACCTCATCCGGGTTAACCCCTTTAGAAGGTTTCTTTCCAAAGAAGGACTCAACTGTTTCCTGGATTTTCGGGATCCTTGTTGATCCACCAACCAGAATGATCTCATCAATCTCATTTACAGAAAATCCGGAATCCTTTACTGCCTGCTTACATGGTCCGACAGTTCTTTGAACAAGATGATCAGTCAGTTGTTCGAATTTTGACCTTGACATTGTTCTGACAAGGTGTTTTGGAATTCCATCAACCGGCATAATATAAGGCAGGTTAATTTCTGTGCTTGTTGAACTTGAAAGCTCTATTTTGGCTTTTTCAGATGCTTCTTTCAGGCGCTGTAATGCCATAGGATCTTTTCTCAGATCAATGTTTTCATCTTTCTTGAACTCTTCCGCCAACCAGTCAATTAATGCGGAATCAAAATCATCCCCACCCAGGTGAACATCACCATTGGTTGATTTTACTTCAAAAACACCATCTCCCAGCTCCAGAACAGAGATATCGAAGGTTCCACCACCAAGGTCGAAAACTGCAATTTTCATATCCTTGTTTTTCTTCTCCAGTCCATAGGCCAGAGAGGCTGCGGTAGGTTCGTTGATTATCCTTTTCACGTCAAGACCTGCAATTTGTCCGGCTTCTTTGGTAGCTTGCCTTTCAGCATCGTTAAAGTAAGCAGGAACGGTGATTACTGCTTCATTAATAGAAGTACCCAGATAATCTTCTGCAGTACTTTTCATCTTCTGAAGTACCATGGCAGATATTTCCTGTGGTGTATATAACCTGTCACCGATCTTCATCCTGACAGTGTCATTATTTCCTTTTTCCAGGTTATAAGAAACATTTTTCCTTTCTTCTGCTACCTCACTGAATTTTTTCCCCATAAACCTTTTTACAGAAGAAATGGTATTTTGAGGATTGGTAATTGCCTGTCGCTTTGCAGGATCACCAACCTTTCTTTCTCCCTTGCCATCATCAAGAAAGGCTACAATGGACGGTGTTGTTCTTCTTCCTTCACTATTTGGAATAACAACCGGCTCATTTCCTTCCATAACGGCGACACAAGAGTTCGTTGTACCTAAGTCTATACCAATTATTTTACCCATTATTTTATCGTTTAATTTTTATATTCCATATTTATTCAGATATGGTTCATCAATCCCTGTGCCAAGGGAGTATTTAAACACAAAAATGACAGTTTGTCAGTATTTCAAAGGAAATGCTTTAGTCTGTTAGGAATTTTTGACTTAATTATCTGTCGGGGGTTTATCAGAATCATAGGCGGCCAGCAGGTTCCTGGCAGCTTTAATAGAAGGGATTATGCCAAGAGCGACTTTAGCTTCTTCGCTTTTTAAATTCTCTTTAATAACTTCATTATTAAAAAAACGTTTGGTCAGGGTGTCTTTTATGAGGTGATGCATCCAGGCAACATTTTGTTCTTTTCTTTTTATATCGAAGAATCCAATTTTCTTGATATGCTTGAAGTATTCTTCTATCAATTGCCATGCCTCACTGATCCCGGTTTCCTCCCGGGAAGAGCACAACATAACTTTTGGATACCACCCAATTTTGCTGGGAGGAAAAAGGTGCAGCGCATTCTGATATTCTATCTTCGCCCTTTCTGCCTTTCTTATGTTTTCACCGTCCGCTTTGGTGATTATTATAGAATCCGCCATCTCCATGATCCCCTTTTTGATACCCTGCAGTTCATCACCAGCTCCGGCAAGCATTAGTAACAGGAAAAAGTCAACCATCCCATGAACTGTGGTTTCAGATTGGCCAACACCAACCGTTTCAATAAATATGACTTCAAAGCCTGCAGCTTCACACAACAACATCGATTCGCGGGTCTTCTGTGCAACACCACCCAATGCTGAACCGGAAGCCGAAGGCCTTATATAGGCATTAGGATCCGTTGCCAGGGATTCCATTCTGGTTTTATCTCCCAATATGGCACCTTTTGATCTTTGACTGCTCGGATCAATGGTAAGTACAGCCAACTTTTTATCCAGTGAAGTAACGTGTTTCCCGAAAGACTCGATAAATGTGCTCTTGCCTACGCCAGGCACACCGGTTATTCCGATACGTAAAGAATTTCCTGTGTAAGGGATGATCGTGGAAAGGACCTCCTCGGCGAGTTCGTTATCATCCGGCAGCGCACTTTCAATAAGTGTAATGGCCTTGCTCAGAAGGATCCTGTCTCCTTTCAGGATGCCATCAACATAGGCTTTAGGTGCAAGTCTTTTCCTTCGGACGTATTTCATCAGGTGCCAAAATTAAAGAAATCTTTTAATAATCTATTATCTTAAACTCTTAGAGTTTTGACTGATGAAAAGATAAGGTAAAAAGTACAGGTATTCATTCCAGTAGGTGGAATTAGATACCTGAAAATAATAAAATCTGTAATATCCCGGATAATCAATTCACCTGATTAAAGTTATCGATAGCAAGGTGTATTGTGACATCGTTAAAATAAATTATGATATTCTGGAATGTTTTATAAATATGTGTTAAATAGGGATGTTTTTTGAGATATAGATTTTAATCAAAACGAGTATGGTGTTACAAATTGTTATTGCTGAGGTGCTTTATTTCATGGCTATTGCCAGTGGAATTTGGTTGAGTCATACGGGAAAACCTTTGAATCCGGCTATTTTAACCCTCCATATTCTTCTTGGTCTTGCCACGGTAATCTTTACTTCTATCGTAATCTGGAATTTATTACTTGCCGCGACCATCACCACGGGCATCCTGGTACTTTCTATTTCTCTGGGGGCCTTAATAATAGGGTTGGTCGCCTCAGGAGTTTTTCTGAGTTTTGACAGGGGTGATAATAACCAGATTTTAAGAACACACAACATAACAACTATCCTGGGAATAATAGTGTCATCAATAACGATATACTTACTGGTCAATAACAGCCTTTAGCATCATTCTAAGCGGCCTGCCCTCGTAAAGGCAGCTTGTTTATTATTCAATGGTTTACCCATACACCAACAAGCTGCCTTCTGAGTGACAATTATAGCTGATATTATATCTTTACTACACGGATTCCAGATCGCCCTCAAGCAGTTTTCTGAGAATTTTCTTTGCCGCTTCAGAAATGACAGTGCCAGGTCCGAACACGGCTCCGACACCCCTTTCATAAAGATAATCATAGTCCTTGGGTGGAATAACGCCACCGGCTACTACCATGATATCCGCCCTGTTGATCTCTTTTAATTCTTCAATAAGTTGAGGAACCAGTGTTTTATGTCCTGCTGCAAGGCTGGATGCTCCTACAATATCCACGTCGTTCTCAGCGGCCTGTTGAGCTACCTCGGCAGGTGTCTGGAAAAGGGGGCCTACGTCCACATCAAATCCCAGATCAGCAAATGAGGTTGAGATCACTTTCGCTCCACGGTCGTGGCCATCCTGCCCCATTTTAGCAACCATGATCCTTGGTCTCCTTCCTTCCAGTTTGGCAAACTTATCTGTAAGCTCTTTCGCTTCATTAAAATCAGTGTCATCAAATGCCTCAGAGGAGTATATCCCTGATATTGACCTGATGGTAGCTTTGTGTCTGCCAAAGACCTTTTCCATCGCCATGGAAATCTCACCCAGCGTCGCTCTTTTCCTCGCTGCATCAACGGAAAGTTCAAGTAAATTACCCTCACCGCTCTCAGCACATTTTGAAATAGCTTCCAAAGCTGCTTCAACGTCTTGGTTATTTCTTTCTTTTTTCAGCTTATCAAGTCTTTCCAGTTGAGCCTGTCGAACTGAAGTATTGTCCACTTCAAGTAATTCTATGTCAATATTTTCTTCAGTCTGATAGGTGTTCACACCAATAATACTGTCTTTTCCGGAGTCAATCCTGGCCTGCTTTCTTGCAGCAGCTTCTTCAATCCTCATTTTTGGTATTCCGGTATCAATGGCCTTGGCCATACCTCCAAGTTCCTCGATCTCTTCAATATGCTCCCATGCTTTTTTAGCCAGTTCACGGGTAAGGTATTCCACATAATATGATCCTGCCCAGGGATCAACGGACCGGCAAATATTTGTTTCTTCCTGAAGGTATAATTGTGTATTCCGGGCAATCCTGGCTGAAAAATCAGTTGGAAGTGCAATAGCTTCATCCAGGGCATTGGTGTGCAGGGATTGAGTATGTCCAAGTGCGGCAGCCATTGCTTCTATGCAGGTACGGGCCACGTTATTGAAAGGATCCTGTTCTGTCAGGCTCCAGCCGGAAGTCTGGCTATGAGTTCTAAGTGACATGGATTTCGGATTCTTGGGATTAAACTGTTTGACGATCTTTGCCCATAACAACCTTCCGGCCCTCATCTTGGCGATTTCCATAAAATGATTCATGCCCACAGCCCAGAAGAAAGACAGTCTTGGTGCGAATTTATCTACATCAATTCCCGCTGCAATACCCGTACGAATATATTCCAGCCCGTCGGCAAGGGTATAGGCCAATTCTATATCTGCTGTGGCTCCTGCTTCCTGCATATGATACCCACTGATACTGATCGAGTTGAACTTAGGCATCTTTTTAGAAGTATACTCAAAGATGTCGGCGATGATCTTCATGGATGGGATGGGTGGATAAATATATGTGTTCCGAACCATGAATTCCTTAAGGATATCATTTTGTATGGTGCCTGCAAGTTTTTCGGTCGTCACACCCTGCTCTTCGGCGGCCACAATATAAAAAGCCATTACAGGTATCACCGCACCATTCATTGTCATGGATACAGACATCTGGTCAAGAGGTATTTCATCAAACAGAATCTTCATGTCAAGAATGGAATCAATGGCAACACCGGCTTTACCTACATCACCTATAACCCTGGGATGATCTGAATCATAGCCTCTGTGGGTAGCAAGGTCAAAGGCAATGGATAATCCTTTCTGACCTGCTGCAAGATTCCTCCTGTAAAAAGCATTGGATTCTTCAGCGGTGGAGAAACCGGCATATTGTCTGACTGTCCATGGTCTCATTACATACATGGTGGAGTATGGACCCCGTAAGAATGGAGGAATGCCAGCAGCATAGTTAGTATGTTCGGCATCCTTTATATCCTCAGCTGTGAAATAGGGCTTCACATTGATTTTTTCAGGAGTTGGCCATTCTTTATGTATATTCTGCAAATCAGATTTTTCCTGGTTTGCACCTCTGATACTGTCAATGGATATTTTTGAAAATTCGGGTTTCATAGTTCTTGGTTTAGGCATTAGCGATGTTTAGCTGGTTCTGGAAGTTCCTGAGCGTATCAATTAAGTTTGTGCGCAAATTGATAAACTCCGCAACGCCGGCTTCTATTAATGTTGCACGATTTTCTTCAGGATTTCCTGCGATAACGAGAATCCCATTACTGTTTCCTTTATAGGCCTGGGCATAATCCACACCGCTTGCCAGATAGTCTTCATCAGCACCGCACATCACCACAATATCTGCTTTGCTTTCAATTGCTTTGTGGACAGCCTTAAACAGATCGGGTGATGGGCTGCTTTCAACGACTTTAAAGCCTGCGCAACCAAAGAAACCCATGGAAAAAGAAGCCCTTGCTTTCCGCATGACCTTGTTTTCTCCAATCAAAGATAAAAATACCGTGGGTCTTTTATCTTCACCATTTTTCCTGGTATACCTGTCTGTGGATAACCTGAGTTTTTCAAATTGCTCTGCTCCCCTGGATAGATTCAGAATGTTCTGATCTTTATGACCCCTGGACATTTTAACGGATAATTCTGATGGATCTATTGACTCAGAAGTATTTGGATACTGATTAGTACCAATAATAATTTCCCGGCGTTTACATATCAGGTCATGTTTTTTATCTCTGGAAGCTTCGATCATTTCTTTAATCTTCCCCTTCTCAAAAGCTTGGACAAATCCGCCCTCTCGTTCTATTTCCTGAAACACTCCAAGACCGGATTCAACCAGTTTGTCAGTTAATTCTTCAATATAATATGATCCTGCAGCCGGATCAGACACTCTATCAAAATGGGATTCCTCTCTCAGCAAGTTTGATATGTTCCGTGATATTCGTTTTGAAAATTCAGTTGGCTGGCTGAAAATATCATCAAAAGCAGATATCGACAGGCTGTTACAACCTCCTAATATGGCTGACATCGCCTCAGTGGTATTTCGCAACATGTTTACATAAGGATCATACAGGGTCTTGGTCCAGACTGATGATTCACTATGGATCAATATATCGCCCGGATTGAGATCTTTTAAGGGATAAGCTTTCAGCACATTAAAAAACAATACTCTTAAAGCTCTTATCTTGGCAATCTCCATAAAATAGTTGCTTCCTACAGCCAGGGAAAACTCAAAGCCGGATAAGAAGTCTTTCAATGAGATGCCCTTACTTTCAAAACGTTCGATATATTCAATAGCTGCACTGATAACCAGGGCAATTTCCTGCGCTGCATTAGCTCCTGAATTATGAAAATGACCGCCATTTATTGTTAACGGTTTGAAATCCTCGATATCTTTTGTTGAACCAAATGTATAGGCCAATGCTTCTATGCCTTCTTCATTCAGATTACCACTGAACGTATAATACATTAGGGGATCATAATCAAATCCACCCATGATGTCATTTAATTCAAGATCAGGATTCCTTTCAATAATTTCCATGTATTGATTAAGCAGTGTGCCTGGATTATCCTGAACTGTGAATTTAACCGGATTAATATTGGGATAGATATTTTTCATCAGTAACTCCAGATCAGGCATTCTGGTCTCATCAATAATAAAGTCTACTCCATTAGATCCCATATGGAATGCTCGTTGTGATTCCTTATTTGCAGCTTTTTCATCTCCCACCCTTACTTTCTCATATAGGATCCAGGAACGGGCGCCTGCCTGTGGATTGGTTTGATTCAGGTTCAGGTTATTAAATCCTTTCAAATATTCAAGGTGACCAGTGTCCTCAGAAGAATAAAATGGATCGATACTGCTTACTTCCGGGGTTCTCCAAACCAGTTTTTTGGTAAAATCAGCACCTTTCAAATCAATACTGACCTGTTCAACCCATTTTTCTTTGGGAGTAGGGGGGAATTCTGAAAAAAGAGGGCCATCACCATGCTTATTACTCATAAGTAAATATCTTTTATGATGTTATAATTAAAAAAAAACAGCAACAAGTTGGAATTCTGCCTTACAATCACTTTTGTTGCTGAAGGGTGTTATTATATATGCAAAGCTACTTTCAAGAACAATCCGACAAATATGATAACCGTCAAGGATTCATATGATATAAATCATTTTTTTTATATCATATTTTAATTGCAAATTAAGGTAAAATTTTATTAAAATTATACTTTGGTAAGGAATCGAATTTCAATCTCATGATTATTTTTTTCTTAGGATTTTTTTATTGAAATTTGTCACCCTTTTCCCAGGCAGATTTAAGGGTTTAATTAAATTATCTGACGAATATACGTGCTGAATCATCAAAAAATATGGGATAATTGTCTCTCTGCAATTCGCAGGAATGTGGAGGAGCAGGCTTTTAATACCTGGTTTGACCCGATTGTTCCAATTAATTACGATAAAAATGTATTGACCATTCAGGTGCCCAGCCAGTTTTTCTACGAATGGCTGGAGGAGCATTATGTGCATGTGTTACGGGACGCCATCGTAGATCAACTCGGAGAAGAAGGAAAACTGGAGTATTCTATCGTGATCGATAAGGGTAACAGCAAATCGGAACCCTATACGATCAACCTGCCTACCACACAAAGGCCTGACAGGAAGAACTCTAAAGAAGGAACCAATACCTCCCAGGATAAAAACATTGATGATCTTTTTGCCTATGACTTTAATTTAAATTCAAATTATACCTTTGAGACTTTTATAGAAGGTGATTGTAACCGGCTGGCCCGTTCAGCAGGATTTGCTGTAGCTCAGCGACCAGGAATAACCTCTTTTAATCCTTTAATGGTCTACGGGGGTGTCGGTCTTGGGAAAACTCATCTTGCCCAGGCCATTGGAAATGAAATACTCCAGCATATCTCTGATAAGGGAGTCATTTATGTCCCGGCGGAAAAATTCACTCAGCAGTTTATTGAATCAGTAAAGATCAATAAGATCCAGGAGTTTCAGAATTTTTATAATAAGATCGACATTCTCATACTTGATGATGTGCAGTTCCTGGCAGGTCGTGAGAAAACCCAGGAGATCTTTTTTCATGTATTTAACCATCTTCATCAATCAGGGAAGCAGATCATCATGACCAGTGATTGTCCTCCGAAAGACTTGAAGGGTATGGAAGAAAGACTTCTTTCCAGGTTTAAATGGGGTTTGACAGCTGATCTTCAACAGCCTGATTTTGAAACCAGGATTGCTATTATCCATAAAAAGATGCAATCCGATGGGATAAATATCCCGGAAAAAGTCATTGAGTATCTGGCATACAGTGTCGACACCAATATAAGAGAACTGGAAGGTGTCCTGATCTCACTCATTGCACATGGCTCTCTTATGAAAAAAGATATTGACCTGGAACTGGCCAAGACCACCCTGAAGACCATCGTACACGATATAGATGCAGAAGTAAGTATTGACTATATACAAAAGACTGTTTCAGAGTATTTTCATCTTAAAACGGAAGATCTGAAGGATAAGACCAGGAAAAAAGAGGTGGTCATCGCCAGACAACTCGCCATGTATTTTGCCAAAGAATATACCAACCTCTCCTTAAAATCAATCGGATACCATTTTGGTGGAAGAGATCACAGTACTGTAATACATGCAGTTCAGACTGTGAACGACATGTACGACGTAGACAGCCGCTTCAGATCATCGGTAGATGAATTAAAAAAGAAGCTGAAGATGAAATCCATTTGATTCAGATCTTTCTGGTTCTTCAAATATTTTCCTTGTATAAGAATTTTTTAAGATTGTATCAATAAATCTCCTGCAATAAATGATGAAGAAATTATTTTTTTTTACTCTTCCCCTGTTGATGCTGTTTTCCTGTCAGAAGCAGGAAGAGCTTAATAATTGGGATATTAGTGGAATATACCCGCATCTTGCTTACTATAATAATGAAGATGAATGCGGGACCGGGGCTGTGGTACCATGGGCAGACAGGTTATGGGTGATCACCTATGGTCCTCATCTGCCAAGCGGATCCTCGGATAAATTGTATGAGATCACACCGGATCTTAGGCAGATCGTCAGGGATGAGAGTATTGGCGGAACTCCTGCAAACAGGATGATTCACCGCGAAAGCAGGCAGCTTTTCATCGGGCCATATGCAATTGACGAAAATGGGAATGTAAGAGTTATCCCATATAACAATATGTTCGGGCGCCATACGGGAAATGCACGGCATCTAACAGATCCAGCAGAAAAAATATATTATGCCACAATGGAAGAGGGATTTTATGAAGTGGATGTCAATACGCTGGGGGTCACAACACTTTATGAAGATGGCCATGCACATCAGAAAGCAGGAGATATGGCGAATTATGGAAAACTTCTTCCCGGAGCTCATGGGAAAGGGGTTTATTCCGGGCAAGGGGTGCTTGTATATTCCAATAATGGGGAATCATCACCAAAAGCCCTGGAAAAATTTGATGTTGAGTCAGGAGCCCTGGCAGAATGGGATGGCAAAGACTGGATCATAATCCGAAGAAACCAGTTTTGTGAAGTTACCGGACCAGGGGGTATTTATGGAAACCCAAACCCTGATACTGATCCGATATGGGCAACCGGTTTCGACCATAAATCACTGCTTCTCGGAGTCAGGGATCATGGCAGCTGGTCATTTTTTCGATTGCCCAAGGCAAGCCATACCTATGACGGTGCACATGGTTGGAATACTGAATGGCCCCGGATCAGGGATGTAGGCGCAACTGATCAGCCAGACTATCTTATGACGATGCACGGCCTGTTCTGGAGATTTCCGGGGGGATTTACAGGCACTAATTCAGGCGGGATACGGCCCAGGTCAGCCTATCTGAAAGTAATAGGCGATTTTGCAAGGTGGAAGGATCAGCTGGTCTTTGGTTGCGATGATTCTGCGCAAAGAGAGTTCTTAAATAAAAGGAAAGCAAAAGGCGGTATTGAAGGTCCCGGGCAATCGAACTCCAACATCTGGTTCACTTCCCTCAATCAGCCGGATCAACTGGGCCCTTCAACAGCTTCCGGGGCTATATGGCTTGAGGAGGATATAAGTGCGGGCCAGGCATCAGATCCATTTCTCTTTAGTGGATGGACTTTAAGATCTGCATGGATCGTAAATCATAGTCTGCATAATATTGAATTGATATTTGAAATGGACCAGACTGGTGACGGGAACTGGGAAGTACTTAAGAAAGTGAAATTAAATCCGGGTGAATCAAAGCAAATAGCATTCTCTGATGATGAAAAGGGAGAATGGGTCAGGGTAATATCCAGTGAAAATGCACAGGTAACTGTTCAGTTTACCTATACCGATGAAGATCGCCGGGCAGATAGCCCGGGTGAAATTTTCAGAGGATTATTGGAAGTTGGAGAAGACGAACAAACCGGTGGATTACTATATGGTCTTGGGAATGACAAGCGTGCCTTAGGGATCTCTGCCAGGTATCAGGGTGAAGATGCAGGATATTATGAATTGAATAAAAAGATGGTACTGGAAAAAAAGACAGATCCTCAAACCAGGAATTTTATTGAAGAAAAATTTGCCATTCCTTCCAATGTGATCAGTGTTGAAAGATCTTCAGTTCTGATCATAGATGACAAGGATCGGCATTGGCGTCTTCCATTGGGGGATCAGAAATATGATGATCTGATCAATTCCTCAAAACTCAGGATCAGTAGGGAAGTTGCCACAGAAAGAGACCTCTTCAGTTGTCACGGCACATTCTATGAACTCCCGGCTGAAAATGCTGACGGATTTGCCAAGATCCGTCCCATAGCTTCACATAGTTTCCGGATAAATGACTATGCATCCTACCGGGGTATGTTAATAATGACAGGGATCAATCCACAGGTTGGTCGTGGGAATCCGCATATAATTGTTTCTGAGGACCGGAAAGCGGCTGTATGGGCCGGGGTGATTGATGACCTGTGGGCAATGGGCAAACCAAGGGGTAAAGGAGGGCCCTGGTATAAAACAACAGCAATTGCAGGTATCCCATCCGATCCGTTTTTGATAGGATATTATGATAAGAAGGCTATGTCACTAAATCATGGTCTGGATGAAAAAGTGACTTTTAAAGTTGAAGTCGATCCCTCAGGTCACGGGCCATGGATAGCCTATATGGAATTTGAAGTGATGCCTGGTGAAACGTATGATTACAAATTTCCTGATCAATTCCAGGCCAGGTGGATAAGATTCAGGGTGGACAAAGATTGTGAGGCTACCGCCCTGCTGGAATACAGGTAATTCACTTATAAATTATTCATCCGGGAGTATGTTAACATTTCATGGCAGCATATCTGTGTGACACCTGCTCCTGAATTAAACTTTGTCACTCCAAATGATTATCTGTACTCAATTAGATCTTAAAAGAAATAGGAATAATATCCCCTTACACCGTCCTTACTGACCCCTTCAACATAAACGCGGCCGCGGATCTTCACCAATATGTCTACCAGTGATTCGGCATCCTTGATGGGCACCTTGTTGATATGAGTAACTATAAATCCTTCTTCAATACTCAGGCGCTTGATAAATCCGCTTCTTATTTTGGTTATCCGTACACCATGATCGACCTTTAAAAGGTCCCGTTCTACCTTGGGTACGACCTCAAAATCAGCGCCTAATCTCCTGCTGGTATAGATCTCACGGGTGATGATCTCGGTTGTTCCCCGGACATTGGTTAAGGTAATATGTGTTTTCAATGTCCTGCTACCTCTTTTATAGTTGACATCCATCCGGTCACCCGGAGAATGATAGCTGATCACTTCTTCATATTCTCCTTTTGACCTCACGTCCTGGTCATTCAATCTTACAATGATATCACCTTCACGGAGACCACCCTTATCTGCAGCGCCACCTTTTTGCAGATTCTTAATGATCACACCATTCCAGTTGTCCAGCTCCAGCTCTTCACCCAGTTGCTGATCGATGTCGGAAACTTCCGCACCTACAAATGCTTTCTGGACTTCCTTGTATTTTATGAGGTCTTCAACAATCTTGGATACAATATCCACGGGTACAGCAAATCCATAACCTGCATAAGAACCGGTTTTGGAGAGAATGGCTGTATTGATGCCTACCAGTTCACCCTTTGTATTGACCAGTGCACCACCACTGTTTCCAGGATTAATGGCCGCGTCAGTCTGGATAAAAGATTCGATGGGGAAATTAGCCCTCAGGATATTGATCTGCCTGCCTTTTGCACTCACAATACCAGCAGTTACCGTGGAAGTCAGGTTAAAGGGATTCCCAACGGCCAGCACCCATTCGCCCACCTCAAGATCCCGGGATCGGCCGATCTTTATATTGGGAAGATCTTCGCCTTCGATTTTCAATATGGCCAGGTCAGTTGATGGATCAGATCCGACCAATTCTGCTTTATATGTACGTTTTTCATGTATAACTTCAATAGCATCGGCATTCTGAATCACGTGATTGTTGGTGACCACATATCCATCAGAAGTATAGATAACCCCTGATCCGGTACTTATGAAAGACTGACTTGGCCTTTCTCCAAAGAACCATTCCAGGAAAGTATTGCTGTATTCCCTTTCCATTACCGTCTTAATATACACCACGCTGGAGGTGGACAGGCGGGATGCATCTGTAAAGGATTCACTCAGAACGTCAAGCCGGCTCATTGGCGGAGAACCCGGCGTTGCTGATTCTATCACTTCCGGTTCTACCTCAGGTTCAACATAGTTTGATATGAGAATCTCCTGTGGTACATCTGCTTTTGTATCCTTTTCGGCCAGTAACTCTGGTTTTATCAGATAGAAGAATGTAGCGGCACCTAGAAGACCTGCAACATATCCAGTAAAAATAATGATCAGAACCTTTTTCATTTATTTAGAATTTAAGCTCAAATGTATTAGAAATCCGCATTTTTATACATATCCTGTACCATCCAGGACCTGTAATAATACTTCCGGAATAATCCTGCCATTCATGGCTTCCCTGCCTACAGGTAGCAAATAAGGTACCTTTTTAGTTTTTCATGTAAAATATGCACATTTTAAGACAGAATGACGGTTATTTATTACTTTTGCACGTCATGGGTGTCAGATCAATACTTAGTAAACCTATTGCCTCTTATGTTGTTTCCCAACAGAGGAAATGGATGAAAGATCCTGGAAAGTTCCAGGATGCCCAGTTTAAAAAATTGATCGACCGGGCAGAAGCTACATTGTTCGGACAGGACCATGATTTTTCTTCCATTAATAATTACGAAGATTTTAAAGCGCGAGTTCCGGTCCGGGATTATGAAGGCCTTTCCGGTTATGTTAAAAAGGTCGTGGAAGGGAATAAAGACATTTTATGGCCGGGAAAACCCATTTACTTTGCCAAAACATCAGGTACCACCAGCGGAACAAAGTATATTCCCATTACGAAGGAATCAATACCAAACCACATCAATGGCGCGAGGGATGCACTTCTGAATTATATTTACGAAACCGGTAAAAGTAAATTCCTGGATGGAAAACTGATTTTTCTTTCAGGAAGTCCCGTTTTGGAAGACAAGCATGGGATAAAAACCGGCAGATTGTCAGGTATATCGAACCACTTTGTTCCGGGTTATTTGCGCTCCAACCAAATGCCCTCCTATGAGACCAACTGTATTGAGGATTGGGAGATGAAAGTCGATAGAATTATCGATGAGACAATGGGGAAGAATATGACATTGATCTCGGGAATCCCCCCCTGGGTACAAATGTACTTCGACAGAATTATTGAAAGAAACGGTAAGCAGATCAAAGATGTTTTTCCTGAATTTTCACTGTTCGTGTATGGAGGTGTTAATTTCGAGCCTTACAGAAAAAGGCTGTATGAATCAATAGGTACCGATATTGATTCCATTGAATTATTTCCCGCTTCAGAGGGCTTTTATGCATTTCAGAATGAACAAGATGATCCCTCCATGCTTCTTATACTGAATGCCGGAATATTTTACGAATTTATTCCAGCCGATCAGTTTTATAATGAAAATCCGGCACGACTTAAGATTGATCAGGTTGAAACTGGTGTGAACTACGCAATGGTTATTAACAGCAATGCCGGATTGTGGGGTTATTCCCTTGGTGATACTATAAAATTCACCTCCCTCGATCCACCTAAACTGTTGTTTACAGGACGGACCAAGCATTTCATATCGGCTTTCGGGGAACATGTGATCGCAGAAGAGGTTGAAAAATCGATGCAGCATGCCATGCAGTCCTTCGGCGAAGTCGAATTAGTCGAATTCACCGTAGCTCCACAAGTAAATCCAATAGAAGGATTACCTTTACATGAGTGGTATGTAGAATTTTCAAAACCACCAGAAAAATTAGAGGACTTTGAAAAGTCCCTGGATAATAAGCTTCAGGAATTAAATTCATATTATTTTGACCTGGTTTCGGGAGCTATATTAAGACCTTTAAAAGTAAAACTGTTAGAGCAAGGCGCATTCCAGAAATATATGAAATCCAGGGGAAAACTGGGAGGGCAGAATAAGGTCCCCAGACTTTCGAATGAAAGATATATTGCAGATGAACTTGAAAAATTTCTAATAGACTAGTTTTTGGAAAGAGATCGCAGACATATAGCCATTATGGGATCCACCGGATCCATTGGAACACAGGCCCTGGAGGTCATTGAAAATCATCCTGACGATTTCGTGGTTGAGGTACTTACAGCATATAACAATGCCGATCTGCTTATAAAGCAGGCAATTGAGCATCGGCCCAATGCCGTAGTGATCGGAAATGATCAGAGATACGACTATGTTAATGATGCATTATCTTCAGAAGATATCAAGGTATACGCCGGTTCAGAAGCCCTGGACTCAGTGGTTGAAATGGATACCATAGATATGGTCCTGGCGGCCATGGTGGGATTCTCCGGTCTGAGTTCTACGGTACATTCTATAAATGCAGGCAAAGATATAGCGCTTGCAAATAAAGAAACACTGGTTGTTGCAGGCGAATATATTACAAAACTGGCAAGTGAGAAGGCTGTAAATATTTATCCGGTCGATTCGGAACATTCAGCCATATTTCAATGTATGGTCGGAGAATTTCATAACCGGATTGAAAGAATTATCCTGACTGCTTCGGGCGGCCCTTTCCGTGGCAAGAAAGCTGAGGATCTCGTAAATATTACAAAGGCTCAAGCCCTGAAACATCCCAATTGGGATATGGGCGCCAAAATTACCATTGATTCAGCCACCCTGATGAACAAGGGACTTGAGGTAATTGAGGCCAAATGGCTTTTCAACCTTGATTCTGACCAGATAGATGTTGTAGTTCACCCGCAGTCCATCATTCATTCAATGGTTGAGTTTGAGGATGGATCGATCAAAGCGCAAATGGGCTTACCCGACATGCGAATTCCAATACAATTTGCATTATCTTATCCAAATCGTTTGAAATCTGCCTTTCCCCGGTTTAGCTTTGCAGATTATCCGATGTTGAATTTTGAAAAACCGGATATGGAAACGTTTCGTAACCTGGCACTGGCCTATGATGCTTTGAGGAAGGGTGGAAATGTTCCCTGTGTTTTGAATGCAGCAAACGAAATTGCCGTTGATGCGTTCTTACATGATAAAATAGGATTTCTTCAGATCCCGGATCTCATTGAAGGATGCTTGAGTAAAGTGCCTTTCATTAAGTCTCCCCGATTGGAAGATTATTTTGAAACAGATAAAGAAACAAGAATTTTAGCCAAAGAAATTATTAAGTAATGGATATATTGATCATGGCGGCTCAGATGATATTGGGCCTTTCGATTTTAGTGGGATTGCATGAGTTCGGGCATTTATTAGCCGCCAAAGCATTTGGGATGAGGGTTGAGCAGTATTCAATCGGATTTCCTCCTAAGATCTTCTCTTTTAAATATGGAGAAACCGTGTATTCCATCGGTGCCATTCCTCTTGGTGGATTTGTGAAGATTTCCGGGATGATCGATGAGTCCCTGGACCTTGAAAAGATGAAGGAAGAACCTGAACCCTGGGAATTCAGGGCAAAACCTGCCTGGCAGAGACTAATTGTGATGATGGGAGGGATTATTGTGAATGTAATTACAGGTATTATTATCTTCATCATCATTATTTTTACGTATGGAGAGAGTAATATAACCAAAGAAGAACTCAATAAAAATGGTATATATGCACATGCATTAGCACAGGAACTTGGGCTCCAGACCTGGGACCGTATAATTAAAGTTAATGGTGAAGATTATCAGTATTATGACGATATAACAAGTGCCGACGTATTGCTGGCTGACGATGCCTATTACACAGTTGACCGCGATGGAGAGATCATCGATATACAAATTCCATCAAATTTCCTTGAGAAATTCTCACCCCGCAAGAATCGTGATGTGAGCTTTATTGATTACATCACTACCTTTTCAGTGGGTAAGATTGATAAAAAGATGGGTGCAGCAGCTGGTGGATTAATGGAAGGTGACCGTATTGTAAGTGTCGATGGGCAATCGGTTAAGTATTTTCATGAATTTAAGGAGGTGGCTAAAAATCTCAAGGGTCAGATGGCCCATTTTGTAGTTTCACGGAACGAGCAGCTAGTAGAACTTGATATAGAAATATCAGAGGATGGGAAAGTAGGATTTGTAAGCAATGTGGATATTGAATCTACAATTAAATATTATACATTTCTTGAGGCAATTCCCAAGGGTACCAAGGATGCTTTTAATATTGTCTTCATAAACATAAAGGCCTTCGGTAAAATATTTTCCGGTGACCTAAACTTCAGTGAATCTGTTTCCGGTCCTATCGGGATCGCCAAAATATTTGGTTCAACCTGGAACTGGCCGAGGTTCTGGAATTTAGTCGGGTTGCTGTCCATGATCCTGGCATTTATGAATTTCCTCCCGATACCTGCTCTGGATGGCGGGCATGTTATGTTCCTGACGTTTGAGATCGTATCAGGTCATAAACCTTCCGATAAATTTATGGAGGTAGCTCAGAAAGTAGGTATGGTACTTCTGCTTGGATTGATGGTATTCGTGATCTTTAATGATATATTCAAAGAGATCTGGCCTTAGTATGGCTAGCCAGTTATATCATTCTTCATATTGTTAATCAACATAGAATTACCAGTCGATTCCTCCTTGATTAGTTGGGCAGGCACAAATAATTACCACCCGGTTACATTCTAATCATGTTTGAGGAGGCCCCAACAACTACCAGTCGGTTACATCTTCCATCTGTTCGAGCATGCGCATTTCTTCAAGCTCTCTTAAGCCGGGCCTGTAAAGCTCGAATTCAACCCTCCGGTTCAATTGACGGTCTTCTTCCGTAACTTCATCGACAATTGGATCGGTGCTACCGTATCCTTCAGCATCCACGCGTGCCCTCGCCACATTCCCGAAATAGATGATATATTCCATGATGGCCTCCGCACGATCTTTTGATAGTTGCAGGTTATATTCCGGGGTTCCATAGGAATCTGTATGCCCGGATATCCTGAGTTTGAAATCCGGATTATCCAACAGGAACCGGGAGACTTTATCGAGGTCATAAAACATGACCGGCTTGATCTCGGCACTTTCCAGGTCAAATTCAATAGACTTGAATTTCATCCTTGAGGAAATGGCCTTTGTATATTTATTGATCTCCATATTCCCGACAAGCGTAAAGAATTCTTCTATCCTGAAGAACTCACTACTTTGGATGATCAGCAGATAGCGGTTATTATTGATCAGATTAAATTCAAAGGTGCCCTGAGGACTTAGTTTTTTCGGGGCGACTTCAATCCCGTTCTCCAGGTCTATCACC
>JAHEGY010000211.1 GCA_024644875.1 Cyclobacteriaceae bacterium | reverse complement strand
TGTAGCGGTTACTTCAACTACATACTCGCCAGTTGTTGATTCTGCCCCAATTAGCAGTTCTCCAGTACTGCCATTTATGATAACAAAATCAGCGTCACCAGCATCTGAAATCGCCCATGTTATGGTTCCAGTTTCCGCGCTATTTACTATAGGAATAGCAGTACCTGTAGTTCCAACCTCTACAGTCGTGGGTGAATAGTTAAATTCTACAGCAACAATTGGCTCCTCTGCAGGATCATCGCTACATGAGTAAATAAATACCAGGGCAACTACTGTAATAGCAGTAAATGCCCACTTCGTGAAATTCAATAATTTGTTCATTGCATTAAATTTAGTTTTAGAAATTCTCCTATAAATATATTAATTTATTATATAATCACCTTCTTACATCCCACCAGACACGGCTTTTGAGTTCATCCCCTCCGTCCAGGTTGTCAATGGCTTGCTGCACATTCTCACCATTTCTCAGTTTTTCACTTAGTGGGTAAACTAATCTTGAAGGAAGTTCACCTTCTGTATCTCCCGGATCCAGGACTATTCCATCCCTTATAGGAATGGTGGGATAACCTGTCCTTCTCATCATGGAATATGCTTCAGACACATTAGGTGCAAAAGCCAGCCACATCTGGGTACAGATCTGTTCAAATTGTTCGTCCTGGGTGCCTGACAAGGTCGCGGTTTCAGTAGCCATGAAAGTGGTTATATCCTCTTCTGAGACGCCTACTCTTCTCAAAGTCAGCTCAATGCCATTTCGAAAATGGGAATTTTCATCGCTTCCTCCTAATCCATACAAGGCACATTCCGCCTGTAAAAAGGCTATCTCAGCTGCTGTCATCAGGTAGGTATTAGCTCCTCTACCAACTAGGTATTCTCCAGGGTATGAATGTTCCAGATTAATAGAGTCGCCAAAGGCTTCTTCTACCAGGCCATTGACAAATCCTTTATATGTTCCATTACTCATTTGTGAAGCATATATTGATAACCTTGGATCATTTGTTGAGCTCAATTGTGTAACTACCTTATCACTTATTCTGAAATTATAGTATGAGTATGGACCATACCAGGGACTGAATAGCTGAGCATTATCCCCATCGATACCCAACTGAACAGCATTGTGTGCATTTGAAGTCAGGAGTGGTTCACTGAGACATTCTGTGATCGTTTCAGCTGCAAGGCCAGGCTCAACATGTCGTATCCTCATGGCGAGTCTAAATCTCAATGAATTTGCAAACCTTATCCAGAGATCCGGATCGTCTCCGTAGATCGGATCCTGCCCTATCAATCCAACTGTCCCGTCTGCTTGTTTTAATGTTTCTATATCAGCAGCTAACCTGTCGATCATATCAAAATAAATATCCCGCTGACTATCATATTCAGGGGAAAGCTCACCAACATTTCCTAATCCACCATTGAAATAGGGGATGTCCCCAAATGCGTCGGTCAATTTAGCATATGACAATACTGCCATAACATCTGCTACGGCATATTGCATTGGATGCTCCTTCTCCATCCCTGGTCCTGTAAGTGTCATTATTTCATTATAATACTTGATCAGATTCAGGTACACAGTGTTATATAAATCTTCATAGGATTCTCCTGATAAATCCTGCTGGTATTGATCAATAAATCTTTCTACGAAAACACCGACATAAAAATGAGCCATCTGGCTTGCGATTTTGTAATCAAACCCTGCAACTCCACTTCGGAATTGATTCCTGGCAGCTGTTGCAAAAAGATGCGCAGGATCAACATCAGAAATACCATTGGGATTTGTATTTATTTCTTCAAACCGTTCATCGCAGGCATTCAAGCCGAAAATAATCATGAAAGCAATAAGGATTGAAGTATATTTTTTCATGTTTTGTTTTTTTAAATTCTTCATCATCATATTTAGAAACCAACCCTCAAATTGAAACCAATTGACCTTGTGGAAGGTAAAGTACTTTGTTCAATACCATTACCGGTATTTCCACTGCTATAGCCAGCTTCCGGATCAATATGATCTGCTGGTCTGTAAAAGAAGTATAAATTTCTTCCGGTTAAAGCCAAAGTTAGGTTGGTCATCTTCCATTTTGATACAAGTTTGTATGGAAAAGTATAACTCAACATGGCCTCCCGGATCCTGATACTTGAAGCATCAAGCACTGATTCCGTAATTACCTGATCCTTATAAGGCAGATATCCCCTGTATGCAGGATCTTCAATAGGCGTAGTATTAGGTTCTCCAGAATCTTCCATAACTCCTTCAAATATGTATCCACCTGGCTCCACACCTGGAATCGGGAATCCATTTTCATGTGTTGCGAACCATTCTTCTCTACCTTCCAGAGTTTCGGCATCGGTCCCCCAGAGCATTTTATATGTTTTACCCCATGAATATATCTCAGCTCCTAAGGTACCATCGATAAGGAAACTTAAGCTAATTCCTTTATAACTGAATGAATTTCTAAATCCGAATATAAAATCGGGATTGATGCTTCCATGAGAGACAAGATCTCCCTGCATCGGCCAACCTCTGGAGTCAACAAGCCTGTTCCCATTTTCGTCCCGTTTCCAGTCGTAGCCATAAATAAGCCCATATTCCTGGCCGGGAATCGCCTGAATATTGGCATGCCAGGCGGAATTAAGAATGATCGAGCTTAAATCAGGATGAATACTTTTAACGAGTGAATTATTCTTGGTATATGTAAGCATGGCATCCCATGTAAATCCTGAAGGTCTGTTGATAATCACAGCATCTAGTTGTATCTCTATACCGCTATTCTGGAGCTCTCCAGAATTTAGGACCTTTGAAGAATAAGAAGTAGATGTTGGAATAGGCACGGACATGATCTGATTCTTGGCTATACTGAAATAGTACGTGAAGTTAAAGAGCAGCCTGTTGTTTAGAAAACCGAGGTCGGTTCCAACTTCCCAGGTATCATTTATTTCAGGAAGTAGATCAGGTGTTTTTAATTCACCAGGAATGCCAACCATACTGTATGGCAAAGGAGACTGTATCACATTATATACATTTTCCAACCTATAAGGACCTGTGTCATTTCCAGTTTGTGCTATTGAACCCCGTAATTTACCAGATGAGAAAAAATCTGGAAGATTAAAAGTATTGGTAAACAACCAACTTAAATTTACCGAATAGTAGTTGAATTGATTGTTGTCCAATGAAAGTGAGGAAGACCAGTCGCTTCTGTAGGTTAGATCAAGATAAAGATCATCACTGAATGAAACATTTCCCAGTGCATATAAAGAGCCGACCTCATACCTTGAACTATATTCATTTGTATAATACTCGCTTAAATTGGATATGTGATAATATCCTGGAATCTGGTATCCGGATCCCCATTGGTCAACACTATTATAATTGTCAATCCGGTAGTTCCCGCCAAGGCTCACTCCATAACTAAATTGCCCAGCACTATTTTCATATGATAGTAAAAAATCAGAATTCCATTCCGCACGATTTGAGATACTATGGCTATAACTACCCCTGCCATTTGATGAGGTCTTTGTTCCTTTATTAACCCAGTTTTTATCTTCCACAACAGCCTGATCCAATCCACTTCTCAGCAATAAAAACAAATTCTTGGTAATGTCTGTCTTAATGGAGAAAGCTACCTGGTATCTGTCCTTGATGTCATTATTGCCCTGGTTCTCAAGCATCCAATATGGATTTCCGAAAGTTTCATCAACCAGCCATGTCTTCTCATTTCCATATTCATCCGTCGTATTCTCTTCAAGGCTCTGTGCACTGATGTTTCTGGGTAAAATTGACAAACCTAAAGGTGCATTACCCCCATTTTCCATTAAAATAGGTCTGTTCTCAATATTATGATGCATATAAGTTACTTTCGCATCTAATTCAAACATTTTTTGCTTAGTGAAACCACGTGCACTGAATGTCTGCCTTGACAAATTATTGTTCGGTGATATTCCACTGGTACGCTGATCCGTTAAACTTATCCTTAATGACGATTTCTCACCACCCAGTTCCAAAGCGAGGTTATTAATGAATGATTGGCCGGTTCGGAAATAATATTTAAACTGATTCTCCGGCGAAGCATAGATCATGTCGTCACCTGTCCATCCTATTACAGTACTGCTATCCATCTTGGGGCCATAACTCCAGATACTGGGGTGGTCAAGTACCGTATTATTTGGATTCGTAATGGGGTATATTCCCCGCAATCCTCCTTGTCCATATTCATTTTGAAGATCCGGCAGGACTGCAGGCTCATCTCTTGCATAGTTAGAATTGAAAGAAATTCCGATCCCCTTTTTCATCTCGCCTTTTTTGGTGGTAACCAAAATAACACCATTGGCTGCCCTGCTCCCATAAACAGCAGCAGCCCCGGCACCTTTCAAGACAGAAATGGATTCGATGTCTTCAGGATTTATATCAGCCAGGGCATCACCCCCATCTTTGGAAGTGTTATTGGCGCCATTATACCCCGATAACATAGGGATGCCATCTATTACAAAAAGGGGCCTATTATTGCCTGAAATGGAAGTAATTCCACGCAGGATGATCCGAGTTGATCCTCCGACACCTGTTGCAGATTCA
>JAHEGY010000210.1 GCA_024644875.1 Cyclobacteriaceae bacterium | reverse complement strand
AAATTTATATTTACCCGGCATTGGAACGGGTGGCATGGGCATATCTCCAAACTCGTATTTAGCTAAGGAATAATCCTGATTTGATTCCATGAGGGCCTCCCATGTTATCTCACGGCCACTATAAGCTGCTTCCCTGCCCATGATGGCTGTCAACGAAGATTCTGCTACCTGCCTGGCCTCATTAATTGGATTCCCTTCCCGAATTGATTGTATTATTTCTTCATGTTCCAACTGGTAAGAATTAGGTTTCTCACCCCTGAAACGCCACTGGTCACCATTGTCCTTGACGATCGAAGTCATATAACCCAGGGTTGCCTTGCCGTCACTACCGATTATAGTATCCTGAACGCGGTTGGTACAGCCATTGATCTGACGGTCCATACAGAATCCCATCACACCTTCGGGATATTCATATTTCACCGACATGTGATCAAATATATTTCCAAATTTCGGATCAATACGCACCTGTCTTCCACCAAGGGCAATAGCTTTCTCGGGGTGACTTCCAATAATCCAGTTCATTGAATCCAAAGTATGTACGTACTGTTCCACAATCATATCGCCTCCAAGATAGGTATAGTACAACCAATTCCGTAATTGATACTCCATATCGGACCACCCCGCCTCCCGGTCGACAGACCACAACTCTCCAATTAAAAATTCTGTATACAGGGCTTTTAATTTTCCTATTTCTCCATCGTGGATCTTTTTGACAATTTCCCGATTGGCAATATCCCGCCGACGGTTGGTCCCGGCACCGATCGCCAATCCCTTTTTCTTTGCCATTTCACCGGACTCTATTACGGATTTCGCACCTTTTACATCAACCGATGCAGGCTTTTCCACGAAAGCATTCTTTCCCGCTTCAATCGCCGCTCTTAGATGTCCCGGATGAAAATGTGGCGGGGAGGTGATCAGCACATAATTGATCTCATCGATCTCAAGCAGTTTTTTATAGGCATCAAATCCCAGGAAACAGTTCTTTTCATCCACTTCCACCCCCACCTTAGCAAGTTGTGACCTGCAGGCGTCAAGCCTGTCCTGAAACGTATCTGCAAGGGCAACTACTTTAATACCACTGGCCTGAACCTGTGCCCCTTCTGCGGCATCTTCCGTATGATAACCTTCCATGGGATAAATAATTTTCGTGGCTGCTTTGATTACATCCAGGGCAGCTCCGGTTCCGCGGCCACCGCAACCGATCACACCCACTTTGATCTCCAGATCATTTTCTACCGGTTTTGCTATTACATTTGGTAAAGTAGTTATTGTAGCCGCTCCTGCCAGACCAATACTGGAATTCTCGATAAATTTTCTTCTTGTAATCTGATTTGACCTTTTCGGATTTTCATTAGTTTCTTTCATGATAAGAATATTAAAAAGTGATTTTTCAATATAGGCAATAAAATAATCATATTCAATCAGTATTATCTATAGATTAAATTCTTCTGTTTAAGATTTAATTAGTCAAACCAATCAATAGAAATCATCTAATGCCTTACATAAATAAAAAAATCCTTTTTAAGGCCAGGCAAATAAACTATCCCAGCCCTTCAGATCCTATTTTATATTCTTTACTTCTTAAATCAATTATTAACTGGCATCTATTTCTAATCTTCCGTATATTCTGGAAAATTTTAAAAATCAAATCCTATGAAAAACAGAAGAGATTTTTTAAGGAAAATGGCCGGTTTAACGACCGCCATCATGGTGCCACTTCCCTGGACCAGTGGATGTAATACCCGAATTGACACGGATCGTTTGGGAGAACTTCTACCCAAGCGACTATTGGGTAAAACGGGGCGGAAAGTTACCATGCTGGGCCTGGGTGGTTACCATATTGGATGGACTACAGAATATGAAGCCCAGGTAACCATTGAAGCAGCACTCCAGGGTGGCATACGGTTTTTTGACAATGCGGAAAGTTACGGACCACACACTTCCGAAATACGGTATGGCAAATACCTGACACCACAATACAGGGATCTGGTATTTCTCATGACCAAAACCACAGCCAGGGATGCAAAGACAGCCCAGGAACATCTCGAAGCTTCACTAAAGAGAATGAAAACCGACTATGTGGATCTTTGGCAGGTTCATGCCCTGAGTTCCCCGGAAGATGTAGATGAAAGAATTTCTAACGGGATCCTTGACGTAATGCAGGAAGCGAAGGCAAATGGAAAGGCCAGGCACATTGGATTTACAGGCCACGAGAATCCCTATGCGCATGTGAGCATGCTTGACAGAACAGCCGACAATGACATTTTCGAAACTGTCCAAATGCCTATTAATCCTGTCGATGCCGGGAACAAGGATAGTTTTATCGGGGAGGTCATCGAGAAAGCACATTCCAGAAAATTTGGTATTCTGGCCATGAAAACACTCGCTGCAGGAAGATTTTTCCCTGAAACCATAATAGCAAAGGAGAAAGTCTGGGAATCAGAAGATCCGGTAATACCTGCCCGACTGGCCCTGAAGGAAGTTTTGAATTTTGCCTGGAGCTTACCCGTCAGTGTTCTTATCACAGGGGCTGAGAACAGGTCACTGATCGAGGAAAAAATTACCATGGCGAAAGATTTCAGCAAATTATCAGAATCCCAGCGAATGGACCTTATTGACAAGGTGGAGGATATATCCCTGAAAGGAGATGTGGAATACTATAAAAATGTGTAATTCTTGAAATTTTAAAATTGGTGGATAACAACATTTCCATTGGCAAGGCCTTTGGCTATTTCGCCTTTTTTACGCTGATGCTGTACATAGCTACCCGGCACCTTATTCCGGTCCTTAACGGATGGAGTATGCATCCGGCGCTATCCTGGTTTATTTCCAGTGGTCTTTTGATTTTTGTTCCTATTTTTCTACTGGCTATTTTAAATTCAGGGAAAGAGTTGGGTAAAAGAGATCCGAAACTAATATTAAAAAGATTATGGTTGAAAAAGTTAAATTATAAAGACTGGGCCTGGGCAATTGGAGGAGCCGTATTGATCCTGATTCTGACCGGGTTGATCATGGTTTCTGCTGAATGGATCTCACAAAACATGCTTAATAGACCTTTTAAAACCTCCCCCTCTTTTATGCATTTCGAGCCCTTGAAAGCCGGCCAATATTGGATCCTAGGTGTATGGATGGTCTTTTTCTTTTTCAATATCATCGGTGAAGAGATCATGTGGAGGGGATATATTCTGGCAGGCATGTCAGACCAGTATCCCAGGTCGGCCTGGTTATATAATGCCATTTTCTGGATGATGTTTCACATTCCTTTTGGCCTTGAACTCATGATCATGGTGTTACCCACTTTTTTCCTGGTACCTTATATTGTACAGAAAAGGCGGAATACGTGGATTGGCATAATCATACATGCCGGGCTGAATGGTCCTGGCTTCATCCTGGTCTCTTTAGGAATAATAGAACACTAAATTGATGATCATGAAAGCCATGTTGCTCAAACATATATCCGACCTTACAAAGGAAAAGAAACCACTTGAATTAACAGAGATCCCGGAACCTGTGCCCGGTCATAATGAGATACTCATCAAGGTAACTACCTGTGGTGTATGTCATACCGAGCTGGATGAAATAGAAGGGCGGACCCCTCCCCCGGTTTTCCCGGTGATCCCCGGCCACCAGGTTGTAGGACGTGTTGTGGAAAAGGGCCCGGAAGTAACACAATTTAAAGTCGGGGACCGGGCTGGTGTGGCCTGGATATTTTCATCATGCGGCACCTGTGAATATTGCATGAATGGCCTGGATAATTTATGTTCTGAATTTCAGGCCACAGGAAGGGATGCCAACGGTGGTTATGCCCAATATATGAAAGTCAGGGAAGATTTTGCCTATCCCATACCAGCATCTTTCACAGATGAAGAGGCCGCGCCCCTGTTTTGTGCGGGAGCCATAGGATACCGGTCACTGGCACTGACCAATATAGAGAATGGGCAGTTGCTGGGATTGACAGGCTTCGGAGCCTCCGCACACCTGGTATTGAAGTTAGCCAAACATATTTATCCGGATTCCGAAGTGATGGTCTTTGCCCGCAGCGAAAAGGAAAGGGCTTTTGCCAGGGACCTGGGTGCTGCCTGGGCTGGCGATATCGGAGAAGCATCACCTGAAAATTTGAGTGCAATAATTGATACAACTCCTGCCTGGAAGCCAGTTTTGAACGCTCTTGAAAACCTGATTCCAGGGGGACGTCTGGTGATCAATGCCATCCGGAAAGAAGAAGGGGATAGATCACAACTGCTTTCATTAAATTACAGCGATCATCTATGGATGGAGAAAGAAGTTAAATCCGTAGCCAATGTAGCCAGAAATGATGTCACAGAATTTCTCAGGATTGCAGCAGAAGCCAGAATAAGACCTGAAATACAAACCTACCCTCTTGAGGATGCAAACAAGGCCTTGATTGAATTAAAGCAAAGGAAAATAAAAGGGGCCAAAGTACTTACAATATATTAAGCAATCTCTTTTTTTGATCTCACAAGAATAAAGTCTCCAAAATCGGCTGTAGTCCTAAATCTATTAAAAAAATCAACTATCCGAATGAAATTTCGTGCAAGGGAT